>BBFD01000054.1 GCA_001313065.1 Silvimonas sp. JCM 19000 | reverse complement strand
CCTCGGACGCAGCGTGCTGGTGCAGGGCGAGAGCGGCGTGGGCAAGGAATTGCTGGCCAAGGCCATCCACCGCGCCAGTCCGCGCGCCAAAGGCCCGTTTGTAGCGGTCAATTGCGGCGCCATCCCCGAGCAGTTGCTGGAGTCCGAATTGTTCGGCCATATCAAAGGCGCGTTCACTGGCGCCTTGAGCAACCATCGCGGTTTATTCCAGACCGCCCACGGCGGCACCCTGTTGCTGGACGAAATCGGCGACATGCCGTTGCCCTTGCAAGTCAAACTGCTGCGCGTACTGCAAGAGAAGGCGGTGCGGCCGGTGGGCGCCAGCGAAGCGGTGGCGGTGGATGTGCGCATCGTCTCGGCAACGCACCGCGATCTGGACGCCGCCATTGCCCAGGGACTGTTCCGCGAAGATCTGTATTACCGGCTGAATGTGGTGTCGCTGACGCTGCCGCCGTTGTCCGAGCGGCGCGAAGATATTCCGTTGCTGGCGGCGCATTTTCTGGCGCAAGTGGCGGGCAAATATAACAAGCCCGTCACCGGCTATGCCCCGGATGCCATGGAGGCGCTGCTGGCAGCGTCGTGGCCCGGTAACGTGCGCCAGCTGTATAACGTGGTGGAACAGGTTTGCGCACTGGCCAGCGCGCCGATTATTCCGCTCGGTCTGGTGCAACGGGCATTGCGGCTGCCGGCGCAAGGCATCCTTAATTACAACGAAGCTAAAACCCGCTTTGAGCGCGACTATCTGACCCAGTTGTTGAAAGTGGCGGACGGCAATGTGACCGACGCCGCACGTATGGCCGGGCGCAATCGCACGGAGTTCTACCGTCTGCTGCAAAAAAAACGGTCTGGACCCCGCATTGTTCCGCCAGCCGGGTGAGGGCGTCGCTGGTTAGCGACAACGCCAGCCCGCGAATTTGCTGGGATGGCGGTGTGGTCGATAAACGGCGTCGCCATATAGCGACACAAAAGCGTGGGATACGCCACATTCTTGCGACACCCCAGCTACGCCGGTCGGCAAACTGTTGATTTTGCTAGTAAATGAGAAGCTGGCACGGCAATTGCATAGTAGGGCTCAGCCTCACCGAGGTTTTACAGTTCTAACCCAAACCAAGGAGCCTTTATGCAAATGCGCAAAACGCTGACTAGCCTCGCTTTGATTGCCGCAGCCTGATTGGTGGTATGGCATACGCCGGGGATTCGTCTTCCGACGCCCCGACCGCCAGCGCCCCTGCGGGCTCCGGCTCTTAAACTCTTGCAGCAGATTGTGCGCGTGTGTGCTTGCGTCCCGGAAAGCCATCCATACCCGTTGCATGATCTGGTCACACTGCTTGAGCTGTAGTTTTCCCGTGACCGACTGACGTCCTCCAGTAATTTCTGGCAAGTCTTGGCTGGAGGACATGGCACCTCATTGAGCGTGCGGGCCCGTACTATGTACGGGCCTTTTTTTTTGCGGAGAGGGTCTACTGCGCGGACGCAGCTTGCGTCCCGGCGGTACTCGGGATCCGCACGTACCTACCGTACGCTTACGGTCCCTCCGTTCCGGCGGTACGCAACCTGCGACCGCTCGCTACGACCAAAGGAGGTCCCTGTGGGACGCCCGAAGCATTGCAGTTGATGCCGCGAGGCACTCGCTTCGCTCGCTGTCGCGGGGCGGGGATGCGAGCGCGCTTCGCTGCTCGCGGCCGGCCGCTGTTCCATAGGGTGGGTCGAGACCCACCATTCAAGCTGCTTGCTATTGCGGTTCGCTTGGCGTGCCACTTTGGGTGGTGGGTCTTGACCCACCCCATGCCACGTTCAAACCCCGTCGAACAGATCGCCTTGCACGTAGCGTTGCGGCATGGCTCCAGCTGATCGGGGTGGCAGAGCGCGCTGGCGCGTACGCCGAGCAGGCGCATGCGTTGCTCCAGCGGCACGCGTTTAAGGCATTCGCGGGCGGCGTGGAGGATTTCGGCGGGGGTCTGGACGGGGGCGTCCAGCGAGATGTCGCGGGTGACGATGTGGAAATCGGAAAAGCGCAGTTTGATGCCGATGGTGCGGCTGACATAGCCTTTGCGTTCCAGATCGGCGCCCAGCCGTTCGCACAGGCGGATCAGGATATCGGACAGCGCGGCGCGGTCCTGGCGGGCGTGCAGGTCGCGCTCAAACGTGGTTTCGCGGCTGATGGATTTGGGTTCGCTGTAGGTGACCACGGGGCGGTCGTCGATGCCGTGAGCGGCGCGGTGCAACCAGTCGCCGTAGCTGCGGCCAAAATGTTGCAGCAGCGCCTGCGCGTCGTAGGCGGCCAGTTGGGCGATGGTTTCGATGCCCAGCGCCGCCAGTTTCTCGGCGGCTTTGGGGCCGATGCCGTTGATTTTGCGTACCGACATCGGCCAGATGCGCGTTGGCAAATCAGCGTGCGTCAGCACGGTAATGCCGTCGGGCTTGTCGAGTTCGGAACAGATTTTGGCCAGCAGCTTGTTGGGTGCGATGCCCACCGAACAGGTCAGGCCCGTCGCCTGGGTGACGGCTTGCTTGAGCATGCGCGCCAGCGTAACGGAATCCTCGGTATGGCTGCTTAGATCGAGATAAATCTCATCGATACCACGATCTTCGATATCGGGCGCAATCACGGCCACGGCGCGTTTGAACAGTCCCGAATAATGGCGGTAGGCATCGAAATCGGCGGGTAACAAAATCGCATCGGGCGCCAGCCGCGCCGCCTTCATCGTGCCCATTGCCGAGAACACACCCAAGGCGCGCGCCTCGTAAGTGGATGTGGTGACCACGCCACGGCCCACATAATCCCGCATGCGCGTGTAATGCCAGTTGCCGTCTTTATCCTGCACCGGCGCATGCGTGGAGCGCCCGCCGATCACCACCGGCTGGCCGCGCAGATGCGGATAACGCAGCAGTTCCACCGACGCGTAAAACGCATCCATATCCAGATGGGCAATGCGGCGGGCGGCCGACGCGGGCGGGGAATCAGAACCGGGCTGCATCATGCAGTAAGGGGTGATGGCGAATGGCGATATTGTACGATCGTTCTATATCACGCGCCATGCCGTTTGCCGGGGCGGCCTGGCGCGACGAACCTCCATTGCCCATGATCTTCAGGGCAATGAGCGGGTGATCGAACCGGCACTGGATTTCCGTTTTGCAGCAACGGCGTATCGACTCAGGTGTATTGGCCCGCAAATCAGCAGCCATGCAACGATACCGATGCTAGGCACGCAGCAGATATTGCGTGTGAACAGTCGCCACATGCCTGACACTTCTGAGCCCAAAACGGTGCTAGCACTCCGCTGCTCGATTATGTCGGTGTGTTTCGCGCGGAGCTGATGGCCCGCATCTACTGCGCTCGATGGCAATTGACCGGCGGACTTTCTTGATACGATGACCGGACAACATTTTGTTGCCGGCCTGCTTGCGCAGATTGAAGCCGGCACCTACGCCTGGCGAGTCCCACCTATGCAGCCGAATCACATCAACGTCGAAATCGATGCCTGGATCATCCAGGATGGTAACTACGGCGAATTCGCCGTTGGAGACGGGCTCACACTTGCATTCGAGTTTGTTGCTGAGTCCGTGTTCAAGACGACAAACGTTAAACGAAGCATCAAACAAATCGATGGCGCCACCTACGAGGTCTGCGCGCAGATCATCCACTACACGCCGACAGTGTGGGCGATCGACTTTGGCATCTCGGTGTACCAGGAATTAAAACCACCTGAGGGCTACCAGGTTGGCGACTGGATCACCTGTGAGGTCCTGCTGCGCGTCGATCCGTTTTTTTCTATAGAGAGCGTCTTCAATGGCTTTCCGGCATGCCGGACTTATTCAACGAGTGGCAGGTTGCCGGAATTGATCTGGAGACAACAGCCTGGATCGAGTCCAGACTCGAAAATGGCAGTGCCTGTTTTACTCGTGGCGCTCAACGTAGCTGGCGCACGGTAGAGCACACCGATGCCTGGCATGATGACGGTGGTATGGCGAATTACCGGCTCTCGCTCGCAAGGATGCCGGAATGATCCTGTTTCTTGATTTCGATGTACTCATAACTAGTACCCTCGTTGACAGGACGAACATGTAGTTTATAAATGGACTAGCGATTACATTTATCGTCGTTCATAACGGCTCGAGACCTTCTTGGTTCGGCTCCATGAACTAGGATGGGTGTCGGCGATGTAGCTTGAATGAGAGACTTGCTGCTCATTTGCCCACAGTTCACTGCGCGGCTTCCACAGCCATTCTTGTCCCGATGCGGACCAGCCTTGTTATTGCCGGCTCCAGTTCAATCCAGACAGGTGGAAGTTCACCGTCCCACTTGAACTCGGAGATGCTTGAGCCGGCCAGCACCGTCAGTTTGTTTGACACGCCATCAAGGACAACATAGTCCTGCCCCATCACGGCAACCCGAGCATTAACCAAGGCACCAAATATGGCCTCAGCATCGCCGGGGGCCAGCGTTGCCTTCCTTGGCGCATTTCGGCTGATGGAATGCCACGGCTCAATTTCCATCCAGCTGCCTGCCTGAATCTCCACAGAATATTCGTCTTCCTGACTCGGGTCAGTCTTGCTTGAAATACGCAGGGCGAAGCCGTCACCAAACGCAGGGAAATGTTCAAAAGCAATTGAATGGAGGTTTTTTTCATCGTCGTTTGCGTAGAGATCGTGCTTTCAACAAGCGGGGTTCGTATTCGTTCATACGAACGAGCGAAAAAAGGCATTGCCACCGGGTATGACTTTGTGTCGCTCGACGTTTGAATGCGGCGCGCGGCGCAATGGCGTGGGCCGCCGCATGCCGCTTATTCGACCGGGATTTCTTCGCCCAGCGGTTCTTTCAGCCATTCGCGTAAATGCGTTTGCACCTCGGTGAGCGCGGCGCCAGCCACAATCTCGATATCTTGCGACTCGGCGCGGCTGGCTTCCTTGAGCGTCGGCAGGCACAAGCTGGCCAGCATGGCCTCGGCGTGCATCCCGGCCAGGCCCGATACGCTATCGAGTTTGAACAGCGTCTGCGCGCCTATGCCTTTATCGGGCGAGCCCGCATTGGTGGTTTTGGCCTCGATCATATAGGCGTGGTTGTTGCACAAGATGGCAACATCGAACTCATTGGTCACGCCATTGGGCAAACGCACGCGCACGCTGGCGGCGGCATCCTGGATCGGCAGTTCGCCCACCAGCGCTTCAACTTGTTTGAGCAACCACCATTCCAGCCAGCCGCCGCCCAGAAACTGGCGCGATTCAAACTGGGTCAGGCGCAAGCGCAAATCGGGCAGGATGCAGCACAGGCCGGTTGCGCGCAGCGCAGTGAGCAGGCTGGCGTGATTGGGGATGGCGGCACGGGTTTCAAATTCCGGAGTAAGGCTGCTGCAGACCGTGTTGAGCCGGCCAATTAGCCCGGCATGTTGCACGGCCAGATGCGCCAGCACGTCGGCGGCGGCATCCATTTGCGGTTTGGGGCGATGCAGGCGGCGGCTGTAGCCGATGATTTCCATGCCATATACGCCAAAGTAGCTTTCCAGCGTCAGCTTGTCGGCCACATTGCCGTGGTCGCCCGGTAGATCGGCGGGCGCGTGCGCCAACCAGTGGATCTGGTCGCTGAACGGGTTGACCACAAAGGCGGGCACTTGCGTTTCCAGTGCCACTTCGTGCGCAATCGCCGAATGGACCGGATTGGCCCCGGACAAATTGAACAACACAGCATGGTCGGCCGCCACCACCAGCTCTTTCAGCCGCACGCGGATGGGCTCGGGGTTCCACGCATGCGGCAAGGTCAGCACTTGCGCTTGCAGGCGGGCGTCACGGCAGACGCTGGCGATATAGTCGGCACGACTGGTCTGGCTGGCGTCGGCCAGCAGGGTAACGTGGCTGACTTTAAAGCGGGCATCCAGCGCGGGCGTAATCAGGTCGGGCTCGGGCGCGTCGGCGAAGGCGATCAGGTGGCGGTCCATGCGGCTTTCCAGTTGATATGACTTCAGCATATAGGCCAGATGCCGTCTTGTCCTTACGCGCCTGGCTGAAAAGCGTGCTTGCCATTCGGCCTACGTGCTGCCAGAATCCGCCCCGTTGTCATTGGGGAGTAGCCATCGTTCAGCACTATGTTGAACGAGTTCACGTCAACAAACTTGAAGCCGCTTGCTTCATGGCGTGAACAGTATCCAGCACCGCGCTGGATGGCCCGGCGAGACCTTTGGCCACGACGTGTTTGCCTGCCGGGCAAGCCACGTCGTTGCGCCATTGGTTATCTGCTTGCCCGGCCCATACTAATAATGCTGCTTACCGTCATCCTGTTTTTTTCCTCTCCGCCATCGCCATTTATCTGGCCTGTGAATACTTTGTGAACGGCATCGAATGGTGCGGCCGCCACATGAAGCTGGGTGCCACCGCGGTCGGCACCGTGCTGGCGGCTTTTGGCACTGCCTTGCCCGAAAGCGCGGTCACCTTCACCGCCGTCGCCTTTGGCACTACCCCTGAGCAAAAAAAGATATCGGCGTCGGTGCCGCCATGGGCGGCCCGCTGGTGCTGGCTACCGTGGCCTATGCCGTGGTCGGGCTGGCGTTGTGGGCCAATCGACGCAAGCTCAAGCGCGGCGATGCCACCGTGCGCGTGGACCATCAACGGCTGGCGCAGGATCAGATTTCTTTTCTGGTCATCTTTATCTTCAAGGTCGCGCTCGGCCTGGTGGCTTTTGCCATCAAACCGTGGCTGGGCGTGTTGTTCCTGGCGGCGTATGGCCTGTATGTCTGGCGTGAAATCACCACCGCCGAAACGGCGCCGGAAGAAGAAGAGCTGGAAGAACTGAAGCTACGCCCGCATAACGCGACCATGGGCTGGGCCGCCACGCAATCGTTGCTGGCGCTGGCGGTCATTGCCGTGGCGTCGCATACCTTTGTGGCGCAGCTGGAGCATATCGGCACGTTTATGGGCATTTCGCCGCATATCATCGCGCTGCTGCTCAGCCCGGTGGCCACCGAATTGCCGGAAACCATGAACGCGCTGATCTGGGTGCGCCAGGGCAAAGAGCGGCTGGCGCTGGCCAATATCTCGGGCGCGATGATGATCCAGGCCACCATCCCCAGCGCGCTGGGTCTGTTCTTTACGCCGTGGCGCTTTGATAACCCGCTGCTGGTGTCGGGCCTGGTCACCGCCTGTGCCATCGTGCTGCTGTGGAATCTGTTCCGCCGCGGCAGCGTCGATGCCCGTACCCTGGCGTCGATTGGATTGCTGTACCTGGTGTTTGCCGGCTATGTCGCCTGGCATTTCTACGGCTAAGCGGTTTTGCCGCCAGCGGGCCGACGGCAGCGCCTAAACGCCGCCGTCGCCTTTCTTGAACGGATGCTGTGCTGCCAGTTGCTCGGCCCACTCATCCACCGCCTGGCGTTCCTGGCGTAAAAAGCGGCCGATGGCATCGCGAAACGCCGGGTGCGCCAGCCAGTGCGCCGACCAGGTGGTGACCGGCATAAAGCCGCGCGCCAGTTTGTGTTCGCCTTGCGCGCCGCCTTCAAACAGATTGAGTCCGCGTTCCAGCGCAAACTCCAGGCCCTGGTAATAGCACAATTCAAAGTGCAGGCCCGGCACAAAGCCGGCGCTGTCCCACACCGCGCCCCAATAGCGGCCATATAAAGCATCCGGCCCCACCAGATCGAACGCCGCGGCAATCGGCTGGCCTTCGCGATAAGCCAGCACCAGCAAACAGGCGTCCGGTTGCGCGGCATGCAGGCGCAAAAAAGAAATCCAGGTTTAGATAAGGCGTGGAGCGATGTTCGCGATAGGTGTGTTGATAGCAGCGGATAAAAAAAGCGCCAGTCGGCCTCGCTGATGTCCGCGCCTGCTTTGCGCTCGACGGTGACGCCTGCTTCACGCACATAGCGACGTTCCTGTTTGATTTTCTTGCGCTTGTCATGGCTCATGCTGCCCAGAAAATCATCAAACGACGTCCATGCGGGATCGCGTTGCCAATGAAATTGCACTTGCTCGCGCAATTGCATGCCGTGCTGATTGGCAAAGCGTGCGTCCTCCGGCGTCGGAAACAAGATATGCAGTGAGGAATCGCCCAACTGGCGCGTCAGTTCGATTGCGCCTTTGATCAGCGCGGCGCGGCTGGCGTCGTCGCGTGCCAGCAAGCGGTTGCCGGGTAAAGGCTGAACGGCACGGCGCTAACCAGGCGCGGATAGTAGTCGAGGCCTTGTTGCTCATAGGCACGTGCCAGGCCCAGTCAAACACGTATTCGCCCCAGGAATGCGCTTTGCGATACAGCGGCATCGCGCCGATCAACTGGCCGTTTTCTGCGGCATCCCACAAGGTCAGATGGCAAGGCTGCCAGCCGGTGTCGGCGTTGACGCTGCCGCTTTGCTCCAGCGCATCCAGAAAGGCATGTTGCAGGCCTGGATGCGGGCCCGCCAGCGCATTCCACGCGGCGGGGGCGATATCGGCGATGCGGTCATACACACGAATCATGCAAAACTCCGGGCTGACAATCAGGGGTGCGCGGTAGCGACCGACGGCCGCGCCACGCGATAAAATCAGGCCGTCCCGCCGCTCAACATATCTGGAGGCAGTATGCCCAACACACTCAGAGTCGGCCTCGTCGGCTACGGTTACGCCGGCAAGACCTTTCATGCGCCGCTGCTCGGCACCGCTCCCGGCATTACGCTGGCCGCAATCGCCAGCAGCAAGCCCGACGTAGTGCTGGCCGACTGGCCCGAGGTGACGGTTTATCCAACACCTGAAGCATTGATCGCGGCAGCGGAGATTGATCTGGTGGTCATCGCCACCCCCAACGACACCCATGCGCCTTTGGCCAGTGCGGCGTTGGCGGCCGGCAAACATGTGGTGGTCGACAAACCCTTTACCCTAACTGTGGCCGAAGCCGAAGCCTTGCAAGCCCAGGCCGCACAAGTCGGTCGCGTGTTGTCGGTATTTCATAACCGGCGCTGGGATGCAGATTTTCTTGGGCTGCAGCAATTGCTGGCCAGTGGCCGCCTTGGCCGCGTTACCGAATTCACCAGCCGCTTTGATCGCTATCGTCCCGAAGTGCGTCAACGCTGGCGCGAAGCCGCCACCATCGGCGCGGGCATCTGGTACGACCTCGGCCCGCATCTGATTGATCAGGCACTGACACTGTTCGGCCTGCCGGATGCCATCAGCGCCGACCTGCCTTGCGGCGCGACGGCGCACAAGCCGTGGACGATGCGCTGGCGGTGCTGCATTACCCGGGCAAGCGCGTGGTGTTGGGGGCCAGTTGCCTGTCAGTGCGGGATCGGCGCGTTATGTGGTGCATGGCACGGCAGGCAGCTTTGAAAAATACGGCCTGGATGTGCAAGAGGACCAGATGAAGGCGGGCGGCAAGCCGGGCATGGATGACTGGGGCGTTGATCACCAGCCGGGGCGGCTGTCGCATTGGCACGGTGACCAGGCGGTGCGCGAAGACATCTATATGCCAGCGGGCGATTACACCGCGTATTACACCGGCGTGCGCGATGCCATTAATGGCGCGGGCCCCAATCCGGTGACCCCGGCGCAAGCGATCGCGGTGATGCGCATGATCGAAGCAGGCACGCTGGCCAGTCAGACCGGCCAGCGCGTGACGCTGAAGTAAAACGGCTTAGCTGGCGAAGTAGTCGGGCGCATTGCCCGGCTTCCACTTGATATTGCAACCTATGCTGGGCAACTGCTGCTGCACTGGCGGCTGCCCCGCCACCAGCGCGGCGACGGCCGCTTTCAACGTCGCCCCGTTTGCGGCCTGGCCGCTGCCGGGGCGGGTTTCATCAAACTGGCCGCGATACACCAGTTCCAGATCGCCGTTAAACAGAAAGAAATCAGGCGTGCATGCGGCGCCAAAGGCATGCGCGGCGGCCTGGGTTTCATCGTAGAGATAAGGAAAGGTGTAGCCGAGTTCGTGTGCGGCCTCGACCATCTTGCTGGGCGCATCTTCCGGATGGCTTTCAATGTCATTGCTGCTGATGGCCACCATGCCGACGCCGTCTTCGGCCAGTTCCGCCCCGAGCGGGGCCAGTGCCGGATTGATGTGTTTTACATACGGGCAATGATTGCAGATAAAGGCCACCAGCAAGCCTTTGGGCCCCGCCACGCCAGCCAGGTCATACAGTCGGCCATCGCCATCGGGCAGGGTAAATTCGGGGAGGGACGTATTCAGCGGCAACATCGTGGATTCGGCTCGTGCCATGGGTTTCTCCGGTCGGTAAAACGATCACTCGTTAGTCTAGCCAGAAAAAACACCATGGCAGCGGCCAGCCGCTTATTCGGCCCAGTGCACCACGCCGGTGTAGGCGGTCAGCAGCACGATAATGCCGAAGGCGATGCGATACCAGGCAAATGCAATAAACGTGTGCGTGGCAATAAAGCGCAGCAAGGCGCGCACGGCGATAAACGCACTGATGGCTGCGGCAACAAAGCCCACCGCAAATACGCCAAAGTCGGCCATATCGAGCACATGGCGCAGTTTCCACATGCTGTAAACCGAGGCGGCGGTCAGCGTGGGTATGCCTAGGAAGAACGAGAACTCAGTGGCCGCCTTGCGCGACAAGCCCAGAAACAGACCACCAATAATGGTCGCGCCCGAACGGCTGGTGCCCGGGATCAGCGCCAGACATTGGGCAAAGCCCACCTTGAGACCGTCCTTCCACGTGATGTTGTCGACCTCTTGTACCCGCACACGATGCTGGCGTTTTTTTTCGGCCCACAGTATCAGCAAGCCACCAATAATAAAGGCCAGCGCCACCGGCACCGGCTTGAACAGATGCGCTTTGATGGTTTCGCTCAGCAGCTTGCCGAGGACGGCGGCCGGGATAAACGCAACGATCACCGCCAGCAGCAGATTGCGCTCACGGCCGGGACGGGTGGCGCCAGCAAAGGTCTGGGCCAGCTTGGCACGGTATTCCCAGACCACGGCCAGGATGGCGCCCAACTGGATAAAGATCTCATATACGTCGCGCTTTTCTTTTTTTGATCAGGCCAGAAATTGATCAAGTCGCCCGCCAGAATCAAATGACCGGTGCTGGAGATAGGCAAAAAATTCGGTCACACCTTCGACCACCCCCATGATCAGGGATTTAAGTAGCAGTACAACGTCCATGGGCAATTTCCAGATTGGGATTTATTAAAAATTATTGGCGGGCTAGCTTAGTCAGCGCATAGGCTGGCGCACGGTTTCGGGTAAGCAATTGCGGTGCCAGAACAGCTTGTAGAAAGCATCAGCCGCAAAGATGACAGGAAATCGGGGGCGGGGCAAATGCGAAAACCGCGCCAGGCCGCGTTACAGCTTGATTGCAGCGTGATGGAGATCTGAGAGTAAATTTTCACATACTGATGATGGAACTCAGCCAGGGCGGCTGCGTCTGAACGTTCATGTGCGATCAATTCGCGCATTTTTTTTGCTCATCTCCTCCCTGATTAGAGGGCGTCGCCGATACCGACGCCCCTTTTTTTTGGCTGTTGGGCTTCCACAGCGCGCGCATCTTGCGTCCCGGCGGTGCTCGCAATGCTCATGGCCCTCATGGCCACTCCGCTTGCTCCGCTCCGGCGGTACGCAACCTGCACGCACTGTGAAAGCCCCGATGCGTTGCGGGTACACCGTCTGTTTGCTTGGGTTGGCATTCTTTTTTTTGGGCGGGGGCAAGGCGCTTCGCTTTTGCCTGTGGGGGCGCTCACGTGCTGGGTACTGAATCTATGATTTGTGGCGGTTGACCAGCTTGTTGATGGCTTCCAGCAGGGCGGGGTCGTCGACGGTGTGTTTGAGGTCGTCGAAGGCCTGGCGGGCGCTTCGGACAGGTGCAAGGCCTTGGGCGGTATCGGTTTTTTGCTCGCGGAGCGTGGCTTGCACCCGGGGCAGGATTACGGTAGCTTGCCAGCCAGCCTGGGCTAGCGTCTCGATCAGGTCGGGCGCAGCGTAGCGCAGGCGGGTGGCGGCGGCGGCGTTGTTCACGCCCACCACCAGCGTGGTGCCTGACCAGGCCACCCCCAGACAAGCCTGGGCGGTGGCGGGCGGCAGCTGCTTTCTGATCAATTCGAGCACGCGGTTATAGTCCGCAACGCGGTCAGATAAACGCACCAGCGCGCGATTTTCACCGATGAACCCGGCGTGGGACTTGCGGCGTTTCATCAAATCTTCAGATTCCGTTCAGGCATTCAGGGAGTATCGCCTTGAATATTATTCTTTTATCCAACCGGCGATCCACTGCCGTGTCGCTCGGCCCGCGTCAGTTGGCGTTGGCGCTGGCGGGACTGGCCGTGCTGTTGCTGGCGCTGGGCGTGGGCATCGGCATGGCGGTGGGGGGCGGTGGTTCGGCGCCACGTCTGTGGCCGCTGATCAAGCCTTTGCGCCAGGCCGAGCTGGACACGCTGGCCATCAAACTGGGTGAGTTGCAGGCCCGGTTGATCCGGCTGGATGGCTGGCGCAGCAGGTCGGCACCAAGGCCGGTATCGAGGTCAAACCCTATCTGAGCAACCAGCCCGCGCCACCGCGTGGCGGGCCGGATACGCGGGACCGACCCTTGTCGGCGGCGGAGTTGCTGGAGCAGTTGAACGCGGCCAATGACCGGGCTAACGGCTATATCGGGCAGTTCAGCCTGGCTGAGTCGATGTTGCTGCGGCCCACCAACACGGCCTTGCCGACGTTGGCACCGTTGACCACGGGTTTGCAGTCATCCAGCTTTGGCTGGCGCATTGACCCGTTTAACGGCCACCAGGCGTTTCATGAGGGATTGGACTTTGCGGTGCCCCTGGGCACACCGATCCGCGCAGCCGGGGCCGGCACGGTGGTGTATGCAGGCTTTCATCCTCAGTATGGTAATATGGCCGAGATCGACCACGGCAATAATCTGACCAGTCGCTACGCCCACAGCAGCAAGTTGCTGGTGAAGGTCGGGGACCATGTCGAAGCCGGTCAGATCATTGCAGATGTAGCAGTACGGGGCGTTCCACCGGGCCGCATCTGCATTTTGAAATCAGGTATAAAGGTGTGGCGCAAAATCCGCTGCGCTTCCTGGCGCACAACAGTATCGATACTGCAGCAACCAGGGCCCGAACGATTAAGCAGGATTAATTCTGCCGCACAGTGCTGGAAACCGTGCATTTTGTCCGCATCTGTCGTTTCAGCGTGTATCGCGGCACAGCTTCCATGCATACTGCGCAAGGTTTTGACACGGCGGCGAGGGAAACCTGCCGCCGTTGTCTTAGAGCCGTCGACCAGTCACACAGGCCCCATGCCGGGCCGACCAGTCACGGTATACAGATCAGGAATACTGAGAAAAAAAATTGAGGTCGCCGCAAGGCGCACTAGCCGGTAACAGGAAATGATCTCCAATCTGCTCAAGAAAGTTTTTTTTGGTAGTCGCAACGACCGTCTGCTCAAGCAATATGGCGCAATCGTGTCCCGCATCAACGCGCTCGAAGCGCAAACGCAAGCCCTCAGCGACGACGGCCTGCGCGCCAAGACCGCAGAGTTCCGCGAGCGTATTGCCAAGGGCGAAAGCCTGGACGATCTGCTGCCCGAAGCCTTTGCCGTTTGCCGCGAAGGCGCCAAGCGTGCGCTGGGCATGCGCCATTTTGATGTGCAGCTGGTCGGCGGCATTACGCTGCATCAGGGCAAGATTTCGGAAATGCGCACCGGTGAAGGTAAAACCCTGGTGGCCACGCTGCCGGCTTACCTGAATGCGCTGTCCGGCAACGGCGTGCACGTGCTCACGGTCAACGACTATCTGGTGCAGCGCGACGCCGCCACTATGGGCAAGCTGTACAACTTTCTGGGGCTGACCTGCGGCGTGAACATCGCCCAGATGGCGCACGACGAAAAGCAACAAGCCTACGCCTGCGACATCACCTACGGCACCAACAACGAATTCGGCTTTGACTATCTGCGCGACAACATGGTGTACACCGCCGACGAGCGCGTGCAACGCCCGTTGAACTACGCCATCGTCGATGAAGTGGATTCGATCCTGATCGATGAAGCGCGCACCCCGCTGATCATTTCCGGCCCGGCTGAAGACAGCACCGAAATGTATATGGCGATGAACACGGTGCCGCCGCAACTGGTACGCCAGCAAACTGAAGAAGGCGAGGGCGACTATTGGGTCGACGAGAAAGCCAATTCGGTGCTGCTGTCAGAAGCCGGCCACGAAAAAAAGTCGAGCAGATCCTTACGCAAATGGGCCTGCTGCCGGAAGGCGACAGCCTGTATGCCGCGCAGCACATCAGCCTGGTGCACCATCTGTACGCCGCCTTGCGCGCGCATTCGCTGTTCCATAAAGACCAGCATTACGTGGTGCTGGATGGCGAAGTGGTCATCGTGGACGAATTTACCGGCCGCCTGATGTCGGGCCGGCGCTGGTCCGAAGGTCTGCACCAGGCCGTCGAAGCCAAGGAAGGCGTCGAGATCAACCAGGAAAACCAGACCCTGGCCACGATCACGCTGCAGAACTACTTCCGCATGTACAACAAGCTGTCCGGCATGACCGGTACGGCTGATACCGAAGCCTACGAATTCCAGCAAATCTACGGTCTGGAAACCGTCATCATCCCGACCAACCGGCCGATGGTGCGTCAGGACCGGCAGGATCAGTCTTCAAGACCGCCAACGAGAAATACAACGCCATCATCACCGATATCAAAGGTTGCGTAGAACGCGGCCAGCCGGTGCTGGTGGGTACCACCTCGATTGAACAGTCGGAATTGCTGAGCGGCTTGCTCAAGCAAGCCAACATTGCGCACAACGTGCTGAACGCCAAGCAACATGCGCGTGAAGCCGAGATCGTGACGCAAGCCGGTGCCAGTTCGCAGGTGACCATCGCCACCAACATGGCCGGTCGCGGTACCGATATCGTGCTGGGCGGCAGTATCGAACGCAGCGTGCGCGATATCGAAGAAGACGAAAGCCTGGACGATGCCGCCAAAGCGGCGAAGATCGCCACGCTGAAGGCCGAATGGCAAGTGCTGCATGACAAGGTGCTGGCCGCAGGCGGTCTGCACATCATCGGCACCGAGCGCCACGAATCGCGCCGGATTGATAACCAGCTGCGCGGCCGTTCGGGCCGTCAGGGCGATCCGGGTTCCAGCCGTTTCTATCTGTGCCTGGAAGACCCGTTGCTGCGCATCTTTGCCGGTGACCGCGTCGCGTTTGTGATGGACAAGCTCAAGATGCCGGAAGGCGAGCCGATCGAAGCCGGCATCGTCAGCCGCGCCATCGAATCCGCGCAACGCAAGGTGGAAGGCCGCAACTTCGATATCCGCAAGCAATTGCTGGAATACGATGATGTGTCCAACGAACAGCGCAAAGCCATCTACAGCAACGCAATGAACTGCTGGAATCGGCCGATACCTCGCAAACCATCGCCGCCATGCGCGATGGCTTCTTCGAAGACCTGTTCCTGCAATACGTGCCGGCGCAGTCGATGGAAGAACAGTGGGATCTGCCGGGTCTGGAAAAAAAAGCGCTGGAAGAATTTGGCGTGCACGCCCCGGTTACGCAGTGGATGGCCGACGACAAGACGCTGTCGGACGAGCAACTGCAAGAGCGCGTGATTGCTGCGGGCGCAGAAACCTACGAAGCCAAGGTGGCGGAAGCGGGTGCCGATACCTTCCGTCAATTTGAGCGTGCCGTGCTGCTGCAGCATATGGACCAACACTGGCGTGAGCATCTGTCGGCGCTGGACCATCTGCGCCAGGGTATCCATCTGCGCGGTTATGCGCAAAAGAACCCGAAGCAGGAATACAAGCGCGAGGCCTTCGAGCTGTTCTCGGACCTGCTCAACCGCATCAAGCGCGATGTGGTGCAGATTGTGATGAGCGTGAAGGTACGCAGCCAGGCCGATGTGGAAGCCGTCCAGCCGCAAGCGGTTTCGGATATGCAGTTCCATCACAACGATCTGGCCGCAGTATTGGCATCGGGCGATGAAGAACGCATCAAGGAAGCGCTGATGTCGGCCGCTTCGGCGCAACCGACGCTGAGTGGTACCGGTGTATCGGCTTCCGATGTAGCGCGCCAGTTCCCCGGCGTGGCCCGCAACGACTTGTGCCCCTGCGGCTCGGGCAAGAAGTTCAAGCACTGCCACGGCCAGATCAGCTAAGCGATCTTTGCTTTCAGTAATACAAAAAAAAGGACAACTGCGGTTGTCCTTTTTTTGCGTCCATAGGGTGGGTCTGGACCCACCTTGCAAAGTGGCATAACAAAGCGCCGTGGTGACGCGAATGGCGCTGGTTGGTGGGTCATGACCACCCTATGCGTTGCTGGATCAGATATCGCAGAAGTTATACCGGCGCCAGCTCAAACAACTGCGCCACCGCATGCTGATACCACGGCGACGGGTACGCCTGGTTCTCGTTGTACGCCGCCAGTGTCAGCTTGATATCGTGGTCGTCTTCGCTGGCGATGGCGCAGGCAAACAGTGCTGGCCAGTCCGGCAGCGCATCGGCCGTGCGCGGTAGAAGGTGGGGTACCGGCGGGGCGCCGATGCTGGCCCATGTCACGCAAAAACGCGGTCCAGATGGCGGGCATCAGCGCGCGCCCCAATGCGCGCAGATGGTCCAGCACCGTGCGCAGCGCGTTGACGCCAGTGACCAGATGCAGCGCCGTAAAGTTGCGCGTGCTGGCGTACAGCGCAATGGCCGCGTGCGCCAGATCTTGCAGCAGGGTGTTGTGGGCGGGCGCTGCGGTCAGCACGCGGACAAAGTTTGCATCGGCCACCACGCCGCGCAAGCGCCGGATGATCATGCCTTCCGGCAATTCCAGATGGCTAAGCGCAGGGGCCATATATGCCAGCTGCTCGGCCACGCTACCCGGTTGCGCGGCCACAGCCGGGCTCAACTCAATCGGCAGATAGCTGCTCACATAGGAAGCCAGCCCGGCCGCGATTTCGCCGCAGTGGCCCACATCCAGGCCATGCGCCAGCCGGATCAGCGCATGAAACGCCGCAGTGGCCGGGGCAAACGGCACGCCGGTAAACACCTCGCTCATCACCGCCGCCGCGCCTTCCCGCGCAATGCGCTGTTCAAAATACAGGCTCAACGCCAGAAACTGCCCGGTCTGCCCCGGGCAATCCGCCCAATGGGCGGGCACGCTGGGCGCGGCCGG
>BBFD01000053.1 GCA_001313065.1 Silvimonas sp. JCM 19000 | reverse complement strand
GCCCGTACCGGTCTCCTTCCCCTCCCTCGACAGGTAATGGCTGCTGTTTGCCAAGGGGGCTGCCTCGTTGCTGCGCAACATCGGGTGGGCGTGATGGTGACGGGTAACAGTGAACATCTGCATCGCTTGCTTAACGCATTTGTTTTGCAAGGCCACCGCCGTCTAATTGGTCACCCCTTCCGCCACGACCGCCAACTCTCATAGGGTGGGTCAAGACCCACCACCCAAAGCCACAAGCAAGAACACCCAACGCAACCGCGAGCACGTAGGTTGCGTTACCCCATCGGGGTAACGCACATTTCCCCGATTACGCCATGCCCATCATTCCTTGCCGCCATCCGGATTTCGTGTTTTTTTTCAAAGCTTCGGTGGCATAACCAAAATGTGCGTTGCCCTACGGGTAACGCACCCTACGTTTGCATGCGTTCGCGAGAGGGCAAAAAACATGCGAGCGTTTCGGCTTGGTTGTTCTTGCATGCCACTTTGAGTGGTGGGTCTTGACCCACCCTATGCGTTAAGCACGCGCACTAGTCATTCACTGTCACGGCTCAGCATCCACGCCCACGATGTTGCGCAGCAACGAGGCAGCAACCCCGGCAAACCAGCGCCATCTCCTGAGCGTCGCGTACGCGGAGCGGCAGCTACCATGCGAAAGTCCCAGACGGTTAGTTTCGGCTTTTGACTTACCCCCGCATCGCGCCAGCTAAGGGCGGCCTCTTTGGTTACTTTCTCGGCTGTAGGAGAAAGTGACGTGCTCCCGGGCACCCCCGGGTAACAAAACACCCGCCGCAGGCTAAGCGTTTAAGGATTTACAGCCAAAGCAGTGCACCCGGCCTCATCAGCGTTTTTTTCTTCTTGCCGCTCGACTTCTTTACCGGCGCCGCCTTCTTGCTCGACTTGCTGGTGCTTGCTGCCGCCTTGCTGCTGGAGGTCTTCGGTTTGCTGCATACCGACACCACGCGCTTATGTTTGCCTTTGCCCTTGGTGACCTTGCGGCAACTGGCTTCAGCGGGCGCATCGGCTGTGGTGATGCCGGCAGCGGCAGAAGACTGGCCGCGGTTTTCTTCGCGTGCCGTGCCAGCCATGGTCAGCAAGCTGGCCAGGTTAGGCGCATCGCCAGCCACGCCCTCGATCCGCCGCGCGCCGTCAAAGCGGGTGGTCCAGTATGCCTGGGTCAGGTTGGCCACCTCGATATCGCGCCCGGTTCGGGGCGAATGGATAAAGCGGTTGTCACCCAGATAAATGCCGACATGCGAAAAGCGACGGCGCAAGGTATTAAAGAACACCAGGTCGCCGGGCTTCAGCTCGGTGCGGTCCACATCGCGGCCGGATTGGCTCATGGCCAGCGCATTGTGCGGCAGGGCGATATTGAGCGCGTTCTGGAACACGTAACGCACAAAGCCGCTGCAATCCAGACCCTGCTCCGGCGTTTTGCCGCCCCATTTGTATTTAACGCCGATCAGCTCATTGCCTGCAGCAGCAGGTTCTGCGCGGGCGCGTTGGGGTTGTCGGGGTTGGAGGGGTCGTTGACGCCGGTGTTGGAAGAAGAATTGCCGTTGGCCTCGGGGGCACTATCGGCACTGCCTTTACGTGTGCGTGGCGCGGCCGTCCAGGCGCTGCCAGCGGGGGCAGTCGCATTGCTGGAACCGCTGCTTTGGGCGCCTGGCGCCGAAGCCGCAGCGGGAAGGTCGTCCGCCCACACCCCGCACATCGTCAAGCCCAAGGAGAGGGCGATTATCAACCGTAAGCATTTCATGGGGCCAGACTGTATCGGATGAGCGAAAACGCTGTAAAGCCTCAGGCTCACGAACGGTGTCGTGCCAAGGCGCATTTTTTTGCTGGGTTTGCGGGCGCTGAAAGCGGTGTGTGGGCGTGCCGGAAAAGCGGTTTTGCGGCAACGCCGGAGCGCGTTCGATACCGTTGATCGGCCTTGGTTCCCTGTTTAAAACAGCGGTTTGCAGTTTTTTTCATCAGCCCGGCGCGTGCATGCGGGCGATGACGCCGCAGGATGGTGTTTTGGCCAAAATAGTTTATCTTTGACACCGTTTGCGTTAGCGGCGCGTCAGTCCGCAGCCAGCACACTTTGTAATCTTCAAGAATTCACCGGAATCTCATGCTCAAGGAAACCTTCACCGTCATGCGCGATTTGCCGCGCGTCCGCGAAATCATTGCGGTATTGATGCGGCACGGGCTGGGCAATCTGGTGCAGCGGCTGGGTCTGGCGCATGGGCTGGAGCGGGCGGGTGATTTGCTGCGTTTGCCCGGCGATCATGGCATCGAACTGCTGGACCCGCCGGTGCGCGTGCGCCGCGCGCTGGAAGAACTGGGCCCCACCTTTATCAAGCTGGGGCAAGTGCTGGCCACGCGGGTGGACGTGTTTACCCCCGACTGGATTGTTGAATTTGAAAAACTGCAAAGCGCGGTGCCGCCGGTGCCATTTGCGCAATTGCTGCCCGAGCTGACGCTGGTATTGGGGCGCGATCCCAACGAAATCTTTGATGAGCTCGATCCGATCCCGGTGGCTCCGCCTCGATTGCGCAGGTGCATCGGGCCCGGCTCAAGACCGGTGAAGATGTGGTGCTTAAAATCCGCCGCCCTGGCATCGTCAGCAAGATCGATTCGGATTTGCGCATCCTGCGGCAGATTGCCGCGCTTATGGAATTCGAGTTTCCGGAAAGCCGCCGTTATCAGCCGGTGCGCATCGTCGATGAATTTGCCAAATCGCTGAAACGCGAACTGAATTTGTCGGTGGAGGCGCGCAATCTGGAGCGCTTTCAGCAAAACTTTGCCGGCTCGGCCGATATTGAAATTCCCTCCATCCATTGGGAATACACCAATGAATGGATGCTGGTACAAACCTGGATCGGCGGCCTGGCCGGCAATGACCTGGCCGGGCTGGAGCAGGGTGGTTATGACCGCGCGATGTTGGCGCGGCGAGGTGCCGATGCGGTGCTGAAGATGGTGCTGATCGACGGGTATTTTCATGCCGATCCGCATCCGGGCAACGTTAAATATCTGCCAGGCGATCGCATTGCGTTTCTGGATTTCGGTATGGTTGGGCGCTTGCCACATCAACGCCGCGATCAGATCGTCGATTTGCTGGCGGCGCTGGCCAAGCGCGATGAGCACGGCATTCTCGAAGTGCTGATGGAATGGACCGGCGATACCGTAGTGGATGAGGAATCGCTGGCCAATGATATTGCCGGCTTCATTTTTTTAATTATGAAAACCTGCCGCTGCGCGATATCCAGTTTGGCGCGCTGCTGAATGATGTGGCGATGATCATGCGTGAGCATGAAATCACCCTGCCTGCCGATTTGACGCTGTTGTTCAAAGCCCTGATTACGCTGGAAGGCCTGGGCCGCCAACTCAATCCCGGTTTCCAGATGATTGAGCATCTCACGCCGTTTGTGCGCCAGGTGATGATAGAGCGCTACAAGCCCGAGGCGCTGTTCAAACGCGGCAAGGCGGGCCTGACCGAGGCGCTGGATTTGATCAGCGGCTTGCCACGCGATATCGGCAAGCTGATCCGCCAGGCGCGCCGGGGCAATGTCAAAGTCGATCTGGATTTAAAGCGGCTGGATCGCTTTGGTACGCAAATCGCCAAAAGCGCCAATCGATTGACCATGGGCATCGTCACCGGCTGTTTGATTATCGGCTCATCGATCGTGATGACGGTAAAGGCCGGGCCCACCTTGTTTGGCTTGCCCTTGCTCGGCTTCTTCGGTTTCATGATTGCGTTCTTCAATACGCTGTGGCTGATTTTTTTCGATCTGGGTCTCGGGCAAAGAAGAACGCTAGGGCGCGCCAGCCGGCAGGCGCCACTTTGCTGAGACGAAACGGTAAGGCGCCGCGTGGCACATCGATTATGCTGCCGGCTCTGCCATCACCGGAGCCCGTCGCCATGCCTGCCTTGAGCTCATCGTGTTAGGCGCCATCTGGGGCGCCTCGTTTTTTTATTCATGCGCGTCGCACGCCGGAATTCGGCCCCTTGCCGTTGATACTGGTCCGGGTCGGGGTCGCCTGCCTGGTGTTGCTGCCGGTCATGCTGCAAGCCACGGCGCGCCAGCAAGTCCGCAAAAAACTGGTGGTCTTTGCTGATTGTCGGGGCCACCAATTCAGCGCTGCCGTTCTGCCTGTTTGCCTGGTCCACGCTGTACCTCAACGCGGGCATGGATTCGATCCTGAATGCCACCACACCGCTGTGGGGCGCGCTGATTGCCTATCTCTGGCTCAAAACGCCGCTGACGCGTGATCAATCGCTGGGGATGGTGTTGGGCGTCAGCGGCGTGGTCATCCTGGCGTGGCCCACGGTGCAACATGGCCAGGCCTCGACTTTGCCTGCGATGTTGGCGGTATTGCTGGCGACGGGGTCATATGGCTTTTCCGGGCACTATTCGCGCCGCCATCTGAGCGAGGTTTCGCCGTATGTAAATGCCTGGGGCAGCCAGTTCTTTGCCACGCTCTTGCTGGTCTTGCCCGCCTGCTGGCTGTGGCCGCAGCACGCCGTCAGCACGCGGGCGTGGGCGGCGGTGTTGACCCTGGGTTTGCTGTGCACCGGTCTGGCCTATGTGATTTTCTTTCGGCTGATCCGCGCGCGTGGCGCTGCCTTCGCGATTTCGGTGACGTTTTTGATCCCGCTGTTCGGCGTGAGCTGGGGCGCCCTGTTTCTGGCCGAGCCGGTTGGCTTTGAGCTGGTCATCGGCGGATTGGTCATTCTTGTCGGCATTGCGATGACGACAGGTAAGCTGAAGCTGCTACCACAACGCTGGGCCACCGCCTAAGCTGGGAACAGAGGACCGGCATGGCCGGTCACATGCGTTCATTACCAGGAGTCAAAAAATGGTCCAGGATCCGAATCGCCAATCTGAAGAACTCGATTATCCCAGCGCAAAGAAGCCGATCTGCACCAGGATATCCTTAACAAGGGCAGGCAGTCGCACGGCGAAAAAACCACAGTACAGCCAGGTCAAAGATCCTGAGCCGGTGGCAGATACTGGCAAAAAAGCAGTCATCCTGATTGGTGTGCGCTGCGTTGACCAGATAGCAAGCGTGAAGGCGGGTGCAGACCTGCCTTCATTGCTGTGTGGCGGTCCAGATGCCGCGCTTGCTTGCCGCGGCAATAATATGCCCGCGCGGGTGCGGCACGCGCCAGAGATTGCCCGTCGCGTAAACGCGTTGCATAGTTCTGCCTTCGCCTTAGCCCCATCCCCGCTTCAGGACCGTTATGCCCCACTATCAGATCCAGCCTGCCGACCTTAAAGCCCATTATTTTGACGTGACGCTCACCATCAATAACCCGGACCCGCAAGGCCAGGTGGTGTGGCTGCCCGTGTGGATTCCCGGCAGTTATCTGGTGCGCGAATTTGCCCGCAATATTGTCTCGATGGCCGCACACAGCAAAGGCAAGCCGGTGGCGATCACCAAGCTGGACAAGCATCGCTGGCAAGCGGAGCCGGTTAAAGGCAAGTTGCAGTTGATCTATCGCGTCTATGCCTGGGATTTGTCAGTGCGCGGCGCTTATCTGGACGAGACACGCGGTTTTTTTTAACGGCACCAGCACCTTTCTGGCCGTGGCCGGGCAAGAAAGCGAAGCTTGCAGCGTGGAACTGCTGCCGCCCGGCGATAGCGTTGCCAGCAAATGGAAAGTCGCCACCACCTTGCCGCGCGCGGGCGCCAAGGCGGGCAAGTTTGGCGCATATGTCGCCAGCAATTACGACGAGTTGATCGACCATCCGGTGGAGATGGGCGATTTTAACGAAGACAGCTTCAAGGCCTGCGGTGTGCCGCACCAGTTGGTGTTTGCGGGCCGCCATAACGTGGATATGAAGCGGCTGAAGCAGGATCTGAAAAAAAGATCTGTGAATACCAGATCAAGCTGTTTGGTGAGCCGGCGCGTTCGACGAATACACCTTTATGACCATGATTACCGGCGACGGCTATGGCGGGCTGGAACATCGTGCCTCGACCGCGCTGATGGCCGGGCGCGACGATTTGCCGCTACCGCACGAAACCACGATGAAACCGGCGTATCGCCAGTTCCTGGGTCTGTGCAGTCATGAGTATTTTCATAGCTGGAACGTCAAGCGCATCAAACCCGCCAGCTTTGCGCCCTACGATCTGCATCGCGAAGGCTATACGCGCTTGCTGTGGGCGTTTGAGGGCATCACATCGTATTACGACGATCTGACCCTGGTGCGGGCCGGCGTGATCAGCCAGCAGGATTATCTGGATTTGATCGCCAACACCTTGACCGGCGTGGAGCGCGGCGCAGGTCGGCTCAAGCAAACCCTGGCGGAATCCAGTCTGGATGCCTGGGCCAAATATTATCGCCAGGACGAAAACAGCCCCAACGCCATCGTCAGCTATTACACCAAGGGCGCACTGGCTTCTTTGTGCCTGGATCTGACCATACGTTTGCGCACCCACGGCGCCAAGAGTCTGGACGATGTGATGCGCGCGCTGTGGCAGCGCTTTGGCAAGGATTTCTACAGCGCTAACGGCGGTCGTGGCGTGGGCGAAGAAGAGTGGGAACGTGTGGCGATTGAAGTCACCGGCGTGGATTTGCGCGAATTTTTTTTGATATGGCGTTGCGCTCGACCCAACCCTTGCCGGTGGCGGAATTGCTGGCGCAGTTTGGTGTAGAAAGCCAGTTGCGCGTACCGGCTGGTGGCGCAGACAAAGGCGGCTGGAAAGAGCTGGCCGCGCCGGGCAATAGTCTGGGCGCGCGTGTGGCCAGCGACGCGCTGGGGGTGAAGCTAACGCATGTGCTGGATGGCGGCGCCGTGCAGCAAGCTGGCTTTAGCGCGGGCGATGTGCTGATCGCGATGGACGGCCTCAAGCTCAGTGCCGGCAATCTTGATGCCGCATTGGGCAATCGCCCGGCCGGTGCCGAAGTCGAAGTGCACGCCTTCCGCCGCGACGAGCTGATCCGCCGCAAACTGGTCATCCAGGCGGCCAATGCGGATACGTGGGGTTTGCGTATCAATGCGGTGGTTGAGGCCGGGGTGGCTGCGGCGCGCAAGGCCTGGCTGGAAGGCTGACCGCAGCGGACGTGCCCGGCGGCTGTCGGGCACGTCATGTTTGATCAATTCGCGCTTAAACGCCGCCGCTGTAACCCAGTTGTCGCCAGGCTTCATACACCGTCACGGCGACGGCATTCGACAGATTCAGGCTGCGCACCTGCGGCAGCATCGGCAGGCGAATGCGGCGCGCGGCTTCAAAGCGCGCCAGCATGTCATCAGGCAGGCCGCGGGTTTCGGGGCCGAACACAAAGGCGTCCCCTGCTTGATAGGCCACACCGTCAAAGCGGCTGCTGCCTTTGGTGGTCATCGCAAAATAACGCGTCTCGGGCGGCAGACTGGCCAGCAGCGCGGCAAAATCATCATGCACGCGCATTTCGGCGAACTCGTGATAATCAAGCCCGGCGCGGCGCATGCGCGCGTTATCGAGTTCAAAACCCAGCGGGCGCACCAGATGCAAAGTGCAGCCGGTATTGGCGGCCAGGCGGATGACATTGCCGGTATTCGGCGGAATTTCCGGTTGAAACAACACGATATGAAACATGGATGCGCTAGTGTCTCGCGGACACGCAAAAAAACAAGGTCCGACATAATGCCATGACGGCACGGTTAAGGCCTGGGTAAACGCCCGAGCGGACAAGGTTGCTGCTAGAATCGCTGCGAATAGAACAAACCCGGACTGCTGTATGAACACCGCTACGCTGTTGATCAGCTGCCCAGACCAGAAAGGTCTGTCGGCGGCGATCGCTAATTTTCTGTTTACCTACAACGCCAATATCGTTCACTCCGACCAACATCAGGACAGCACCGATGATCTGTTCCTGATGCGGGTGGAGTGGGACCTCACTGATTTCACCCTGGATATGGCCAGCTTTGCCCCGGCCTTCCAGCCGATTGCCGATCGCTTTCGCATGCAATGGACCGTGGCCCTGTCGGCCGAGCGTCCGCGCGTGGCGATTTTTTGTCAGCAAATATGATCACTGCCTGGTTGATTTGCTGCATCGCCATCAAAGCGGCGAACTGGCTTGCGATATTCCGCTGGTGATTTCCAATCACGAAGACTGCCGCGCCGTCACCGAGTTTTATGGCGTGCCGTTTCACGTAATCAGCGTCAACAAAGACAACAAGGCCGAAGCCGAAGCCGCGCAGCAGGCCTTGCTGCGCGCCAACCAGATCGATCTGATCGTGCTGGCGCGCTATATGCAGGTGCTGTCGCACGATTTCACCGCGCAATGGCCGCAGCGCGTCATCAATATCCACCACAGTTTTTTTGCCGGCCTTCGACGGCGCCAAGCCTTACCACCGTGCCTTTGCCCGCGGCGTCAAACTGATCGGCGCCACCAGCCATTACGTGACCGAAATCCTCGACGACGGCCCTATTATTGAACAAGACGTGCAACGCATCTCGCATCGCGAAGATGTGGAAGACTGGTGCTCAAAGGGCGCGATCTGGAAAAAAAAGTAGTGCTGTCGCGCGCGGTCAAATGGCATCTGGAAAACCGCGTGCTGGTTTATGCCAACAAAACCGTGATCTTTGCCTGACCGCCGCATGAACGGTTTTCTGCGCGATGTCCTCAGCGTCTGTCTGCTGCGATTCAAGTCGCTGGAGCAGTACAGCTACGCGCCGTGGTTGACCGCCCTCTGGCTGACGCTGGCGGGCGTGACCGACGCCATGTCGAACGACGACATCATGGGGCATGGCCGCTGCGTTTGCTGTTCTTTGTAGTGGTGGACTGGACCAGGCCGTGGGCGCCGCGCTGTGGTTGACGGCGTGGTTTAAATGGATAGAGCGCAAACCGGTGGAGTTCAGCTTTTTTTTCCGCTGGTGGTGCTGGCGGGTACGCCGCAAATGGTCGCGCCTTTGATCGATGGCATCGGCGAGCCGCTGGGCAGTTATGTGCGCACCGCGCTGGCTTTGTACGGTCTATTGGTGTTGATCTACGCGGTGTCGCGCAGCACCGGCAAGACGCTCGGGTCTGCCGCCATCGCGGCGCTGGCGTTTATTCCTGTGGCTTTTGTTTTGATGGGTGGCACCACCGCGATTGCCGAGCGCATGCTGGATCGATCTGCCCGCCGTTAGCGCCGACGCGCCGGATGCCCCGATGCTTCTAACCCGGAGACTGACCTGTGACCGCGTTCCGATATGTGGCCGTGCAACAGGATGGCGGCAACAAACGTGGCTGATCGAAGCCGACACGCCGCGCCAGGCGCGCCAGCTATTGCGCGACCAGGGTATGTGGGTCAGCGAACTCGACGCCATCAGCGCGCAGCCCAAACGCCGCTTTGGCACCGCGCGCGGGCTGGGCACGCAAAAGCTGGCCATCTGGACCCGCCAGTTTGCCACTTTGCTTGATGCCGGTCTGACCATCGAACAAGCGCTGGCGGTCTTGCTGGAGCAGAGCGAGGACGAAAAAAAGAAAAGCGTCTGTCGGCGGCTTTGCGTAGCGAAATCCTGTCCGGCGCTTCTTTGTCGCAAGCATTGACGCGGCAAACCGGCGCGTTCCCCGAGTTGTATCGCACCATCGTGGCGGCGGGCGAAGAGTCCGGCAAAGCCGGGACGGTGATGCAGCGGCTGGCTGATTATCTCGAAAGCCGCGCGGCGCTGGGCAGCAAAGTGGCGCTGGCCTTTGTGTATCCGGCGGTGGTGATGTCAGTCTCCATCCTGGTGGTGGTAGGGCTGCTCACCTGGGTCGTGCCGCAGATGGTGACGGTGTTCCAGAGCGCCAAACAGCAATTGCCGTTTTTTTGACGGTCGCCATGTTGTGGTTGTCGGCGGCGGTGCGCTCATGGGGTTGGTTGATGTTGCTGGTGGCGATTGCCGCAGGTTTTCTCAGTTGGCGTGCACTCAAGCAAGAAGCGGTGCGGCGCACCTTTGATGCCTGGGTGCTGCGTCTGCCTTTGTTCGGGCGCTTTGTGCGTGCTGGTAACACGGCGCGCCTGGCCTCGACGCTTGCCATTCTGGTGGGCAGTGGCGTGCCTTTGCTCAAAGCCTTGCAAGCGGCGGTGGGCGTAATCGGCAACTTGCCCTTGCGCGAGGCAGTGCAAGAAGCCTCGCGCCAGGTGCGCGAAGGGATGACGCTGTCGCGCGCCCTGAATGAAAGCAAATTGTTTCCGCCGGTGTTGATCCATCTGATCGCCAGCGGCGAGGCAACGGGCCGGCTGGAATATATGCTGGATAAAGCCGCCGCCCAGCAAAGCCAGGAACTGGAAAACCGCGTCGCCACCTTCACCAGTCTGCTGGGTCCGATCATGGTGTTGCTGATGGGGATCGTGGTGTTATTGATCGTGCTGGCGATTTTGCTGCCGGTCTTTGAAATGAACCAACTTGTAAAATGAGGTCAACGATGTCTGCAGCTGTTTATGGCCGCGCGCAACGCGCCGTCCAGCGTGGTTTTACGCTGATTGAAATTCTGGTTGTGATTACGATTCTGGCGATTCTGGGCGCGTTGATCGTGCCCAAGATCATGGACCGCCCGAACGATGCGCGCGTGGTCGCGGCCAAGCAGGATATCCGTTCCGTCGTTCAGGCGCTCAAGCTGTACAAGCTGGATAACGGGCGCTATCCCACCACCGAGCAGGGCCTCAAGGCCTTGGTCGAAAAGCCGACCACCGAACCCAATGCCAATAACTGGAAAACCGGTGGCTATTTGGAAAAAAAACTGCCCAAAGATCCGTGGGGCAATGACTATGTCTATCTGAACCCGGGCCTGCACGGCGAAATTGACGTGATGAGTTACGGCGCAGATGGCCAGTCCGGTGGCGAAAACTACGACGCCGATATCGGCTCCTGGCAGCAATAAACCGGTGATGGCTGCCTCGCGTCCGGCACGGCTGCGTGCCCTTGGCTTTACGCTGATCGAGATCCTGGTGGCGATCGCGGTGATCGGCATTATCCTCGGTCTGGCCGCGGTCAAGCTGGGGCAGTCGGACGGGCAGATTGCCGAGCGTGAGGCGCAGCGCCTGGCCGCCGTACTGGAAGACGCGCGCGATGAGGCCATCAGTGGTGGCCATAGCGTGGGCTGGTCCAGCGACGGTCGGGGCTATCAATTCTGGATACAGGATGGCAATGGCGACTGGCAGGCTATCCCCAACCACGAAGTGCTCAAACCCTATCAATTGCCCGATATCCTTAAAGTGAGCGCGCAGAGCGTTAATTTGCGCGAGCAACGCCTGGGCGAGCGCATTGTGTTTGACTCCACCGGCGTCAACCAACCGTTTACCATAGAACTGGTCACGCAAACAGGGCACTGGCATCTGGAAGGTGATGTGATGGGGCGTGTTTCGGCGCAGCAGGTGACCAACAATAATGGCTGACGTCATGCCTGCACGGCTTGAATCCGCCCGGCGCGGGCGGGGGTTTACCCTGATCGAAGTGATGGTGGCGCTGGCCGTGGTGGCCATTGCGCTGATGGCTGCGCTCAAAGCAACCAGTTTCAGCACCGATTCCGCCATTGATTTCCGCACGCGCATGCTGGCGGGTTGGGTGGCGCAAAACCAGATCGATACCTTGACCGCCCGCCGCGACTTTCCCGATATGGGCGAACAAGACGGCCATGAATCCGAAGCCGGCTTTGATTTTCATTGGCATATGACGATTACCGGCTCGCCCAATCGTTCGTTCCGCCGCGCCGAAATCCGCGTGTATGAAGCGAAGCCACCGACCATGCCGCAGCCACCCTGGTGACTTATGTCGCGCGCGTCGGCACCTGAACCTCAACGCGGCTTTACGCTGCTGGAAATCCTGATCGCACTGAGCATTTTTTTTGCAGTGGTGATCCTGATCGCCTATCGCGGCTTGTCGACCATGATCGACGCCAAATTGCGCCTCGACGCTGAAACCACGCGCTGGCGTGAAATGAGCCTGGTGATGAGCCGCTTTGGCGACGATCTGACCCAGAGCGTTAATCGTAGCTATCGCGACAGCGCCGGCAATGTGCAGCCGCCGCTGTCGGGCAATCAACAACCCAATGCGCCGGAATGGCCCAAGCTCGACCTGGTGCGCGCCGGGGGCGATGGCGGGCCGTTCCACGTGGCTTATCGCTTGCGCGAAGGTCGGCTGGAAATGGAATTGTGGGACGCGCTGGACCAACCGCCACGCGCCCAGCCGGTGGTGCACGTGATGCTGCAGAATGTGGAGCGCTTTGAAGTGACGTTTATGGATAGCACGCTCAACTGGCAAACCACCTGGCCGATCACCGGTAGCGCGGATATTCTGCCGCGCGCCGTGCGCATCGTGCTGCAACAAACCGGCCAGGGCGCCATTGAGCGGACGTACGCCTTGCCATGATGCCGCCACGCCTGGTTAATTCTACGAAGGGCTCGGGGCGCGCAAGACGCCAGCAGGGCATCGCCATACTCACCGCAGTTGGCATCGCGGCACTGGTGGCCGCGCTGGCGGCCTGGATCGCCTGGCGCCAGGCCTTGTGGTATCGCCAGCTGGAAAACCAGTTTGATCAGGCAGAAGCCATCGGTGTGGTGCGCGCCTCAATCAACCTGGTGCGGCTGACGCTGCGCGATGATGCGCGCAATAACCAGGTCGACCATATGCTGGAGCCGTGGAATATTCCGATTCCGGCGATTCCGGTGGAGAGCGGGCGCGCCGGTGGCCGCATTCTGGAACAGGGCGGCTTGTTCAATCTGAATAACCTGGTCGACGACAAAGGCGCCATCGTGGATGACCAGGTGCAGTGCTTCAAGCGCCTGCTCACTACCTTGCAATTGTCGACCGATCTGGCGGATGTGCTGGCGGATTGGGAGGACGCGGATTCTGATTTGTCCTCATCCAGTAGCGCTGAAGACAACGCCTACCTGGCGATGACGCCGCCGTATCGCGCCGCCAATCAACGCCTGACTGATCTGGGCTCGCTGTCACGGGTGCGCGGTTTTACGCCCGACATCATTGCGCGCTTGCAGCCGTTTGTGACCGTGGTGCCGTTGCAGACCAAGGTCAACGTCAATTTCGCCTCGGCCGAGGTGTTGACGGCCGTGGTGCCGAATATGACGCTGGCGGTGGCGCAAAGCGTGATCTCGAAACGGGCCGGGCGGTACTTCAAGGATATAGGCGAGTTCCGCGATACCTTGCCGGACAGCTTCAAGGCCACCTCGATTACTTCGATTACGGTGCAGACCACCTACTTTATCAACGAAGTAGAGGCGCAGTTTGGTCGCGTTACCTTGCGCTATCAGGCCTTGCTGGAGCGCACTACCACTGACTTGCCGCGCATCGTCTGGTTGCGCCGCGAATAATGCAAAAGGGTGGGCGCGGACAGCAGTCCGGGCCCACCTTGATGTGCTTGAGACGATTGCTCAGTGCGGATTCAGCGGCAAGGTGACCCGCACAATCAAACCATGTACCGGCGCATCAAGCAGATCAACGCTGCCGCCGTGGCGCTCGGCAATTTCCTTGACGATGGCCATGCCCAGGCCGCAGCCACTGCCGGTTTGTTCGCGGCGGTAAAAGCGCTCAAATACGCGGTGTTTATCTTCGTCCGGAATGCCGGGGCCGTCGTCTTCCACTTCGACTACGTAATTGCTGCCTTCCTGGGTCAAACGCACAGTCACGTTGCCGCCGCGCGGAATGTATTTGATGGCGTTTTCGACCAGGTTAACGAACAGCTCGCGCAGCAAGGCGGAGTTGCCTTCGATGACGGCTTCATTCAACGACGTGTCACAACCCAGGTCCATGCCTGCCGCAAGTGCGCGCGGCACCGATTCTGCGGTCAAGTCACGGATTAATTTGGCCAGATCAACCTTCACCCGCGGCATGCCGCTTTGCGTGCCCGGTTCCGAGCGCGCCAGGGTCAGTAACTGGTTAACCAGGTGGATGCTGCGCGTGGCGCTGGTGTGGACCATATTCAGGCGGTCGCCCAGGCCTTGCACGGTAGTCTCCCGCATCGCCAGTTCGGTCTGCGATTTAAGCCCGGCCAGCGGCGTGCGCAGTTGGTGTGCCGCATCGGCAATAAAACGGCGCTGCCGTGCCACGCTTTCGTTGGTGGTGGAGAGTAATTGATTGAGCGCATGCGTCAGCGCATGGACTTCTTCCGGCGCGTCGCTCAGTTCAAACGGAGCCAGATTTTGCGCGCGGCGGTTTTCCAGCAAGTTCTGCAAGCCACTCAATGGCTTAAGACCGCGATTGATACCCACCCAGACCAGTACGCTCATTACGATCAGCAGGCCACCCAGCGGCAGGCCGATCGTGAGCATGATCTGATCAGACAGTTGTTTGCGGCCCTGCTGGTTGCGCGCCACTTCGACGTGCAGCCAGTGATTGCCGGTGTGGTCCAGCGGATAGAACACCGATAACGCACGCGAGGTGCCGTCTTTGTTTTTTTGCTGGTGTAGAACTCGGGGTGACTGGCCGTCGGCGTGGGCGCGGCCACATCTTCAAACTGACCATTGCTGGCCAGTACGCCGCCGGGCAGGGTGCTGATGCGATACATCAAGGCATCGTCGAGCGAGCCTTGCAGCAGATCACGGGCGGCGGGGGGGAAGTCGAAGGTGACCTGACCGTCGGGCCGCACATGCACCTGACGCGCCAGCGCGTTGGCGGTCTGTTGCAGCGAGGTGTCGGTCATCACGTTAGCAACGTGGCTGGCCACCTGAAAACTCAATAGCGCCCCAGCTAGCCATAAAACTAGCTGGGGGATCAGCAGCCATAACAGGAGCTGACGTTTGAGGGAGTACTTAGCCTGCATCGAACGAATGCGGTTGCTGCTTTTCCAGTAGATAGCCCAGACCACGGATAGTACGAATCACCACGCCGCACGGTTCCAGCTTCTTGCGCAGACGGTGAACGTAGACTTCGATCGCATTCAGGCCAACTTCGGCATTGTCCGAACCCAGTTCGGAAACGATTTGTTCTTTGGTCACCACGCGATCGATGTTGGACATCAGGATCTCGAGCACCGTCAGTTCGCGGGCGGACAGATCGAGCGGTGTGTCGTTACACCAGGCGCGTTGGCCAGCACGGTCAAGACGCAGGTTGCCGAGCTGCTGTACCGACTGCGGCAGGATCTGGCTGCGGCGCAACAGGGCGCGCAGACGCGCTTCGAGTTCGGCAAATTCAAACGGCTTGGCCAGATAATCATCGGCACCGGCGTCCAGACCCGCAACACGGTCTTCCAGGCCATCAAGCGCCGTCAGGATGAGGATCGGCAGCGACGGCTTGTGCTGACGAATATTCTTGAGCACGGTCAGGCCATCCATATTGGGCAGGCCGATGTCGAGGACGACGACGTCGTAGTCGTTGTGAAGAAGAATCTGCAGCGCCAGCGAACCATCATTGACGCAATCAACCTGAAAATCGGCTTGCGACAAACTGGTCTTGAGGGCATCCGCAAGAATGAGATCGTCTTCGGCGAGAAAGAGCCGAGTGCTCATGGTTGGAAACCTCCGGTTGTAAGATTAAGCTTACCGCTGAGTTTAACTGCTATTTCACAAAGGCCCAAGTTATTTTTTTTCATTATTGTTTCGCGCCCATCTTACGAGATCGCGATGTGGCTATTCTAGCGGCTTCCAGCCTGTTTTCGCGGGTGTCGAAGGGGTGCTCCCAGCCTGTAAGTTGCTGGGTGGTCAAGTCAGCTAACGCGCGAATCCACAACGCCGAATCATTGAGACAAGGGATATGCTGATACTCACGCCCCCCGGCTGCGAGGAAGGTCTGCTTGCCTTCCATGGCAATTTCTTCCAGCGTTTCAAGGCAGTCCGCCACAAAGCCCGGACAGAACACGTCAACCCGATGTGTGCCTGCCTTACCCAGCTGTTGCAGCACTGACGCGGTATACGGTTCCAGCCAGCGCGCCCGGCCAAAGCGCGACTGAAACGACACCGTGTATTCCGATTCTTCCAGCTGTAACGCACTGGCCAGCAAGCGTGCGGTTTTCTGGCAGTGGCAGAAATAAGGATCGCCCCGGTCCAGCGTATAACGCGGCAAGCCATGAAAGCTCATCACAAAATGTTCGGGACGGCCGTTGTTCATCCAGTAGTCGCGTACTTGTTGGGCCATGGCTGCAATATAGCCAGGATGGTCGTGAAAACTACGGATCGAGCGCACGGCAGGCTGATTTCTGTATTTGAGCAGATGAGCGAACGCTGCATCGCAGGCAGTGGCGGTGGTGCTGGCGGCATATTGCGGGTACAGCGGCAACAGCAGAATGCGATCGCATCCGGCCGCCTTCAGCTCGTCCAGGCCCGCAGCAATGCTCGGGTTGCCGTAGCGCATGCCAAAGGTCACCACCGGCTGTTCGCCCCCGCGTTCGCCCAGATAGCCTTTGAGCAGCACGGTTTGCTTGCGGGTCCAGGTGAGCAGCGGCGAGCCGTCGCGTTTCCAGATCAATTGATATTTGGCGGCCGATTGTTTGGGGCGGGTGGTCAGCACAAACAGATTGAGTATCAGTAGCCACAGCAAACGCGGAATCTCCACCACGCGCGGGTCAGACAGAAATTCGCGCAGATAGCGCCGCACGGCCGCTGTGGTGGGCGCATCCGGTGTGCCCAGATTGATCAGCAGCACGCCCGTGCGCGCGGCCTGGCCATGTTTGAATTCAGGCTCTTTAAGGTAACGAGGCATGAGGCGTTCCGCAGCACAAGACAAAGGCGGCAATCATAGCAGCGCTATGGCATTCACGGACGGAAGCCACGTACGGATTGCAGCAAACGCTGCGCCGCCTTGGCGTCCTGGCCGTAATGTGCGGCCAGATACAATGCAGCAATAATCAGGATGCGCGCGCGATGCAAGGGCAAGGCCTTGGCAGCGCGTTCGGCAAATTGTTGCGGCGGCTCTCCCGGCTGCGGCGCGACACCGGCGCGGGCCAGGCGGCGGACGAACAAACGCCAGGCTTTTTTTTGCTGGGCATCCAGCACGCGGCGCTGGCTGCTGCCGCGCAAAGAAATCAGATAGATCAGCAGCATCACCACTGCCGCACCCAGCAACCACAGCACAAACTGCGGCGACAGCAGGCTATCGATGCCCAACTGGCTCAGTACCTGCATCTGGCGCCGCGCATCATAGCCGACCACCCATTTGTCCCAGCCATGCATGGCGGCATCCCAACGCAAGCGCAACTGGCTGAGCGCGCTACTGTCATCGCGCACCAGCGCGGGCAGTCGGTCGGTCTGGCGCAGGCTTTGCGCCAG
>BBFD01000052.1 GCA_001313065.1 Silvimonas sp. JCM 19000 | reverse complement strand
CCGAACGACATGCCGCCGTGGGAAGTCGCTTTCCACCGAGCCCCCCGCTCGCGCCGCGCTAAACCCGGCCGAGGCGGACCATCATGTTGAAGTAACCGTCAACGTCAGCGGCCCCGAACTCGCAGCCGTCACCGTCCACGTTGAGCCCGCCGCGGCACCGCGCCTGAGCGACTTTGATGGCGATTGGCGCGCGCTGTTGCATAGCATGAAGATCGGCGCGGCGTTGATGTTGGCGCACCAGGCCGAGTTGAGCAGTTGGGATAACGGCGTGTTTGTCTTACGCGTCAACAACGCCAACAAAAGCATCGCCACGCGCGATTTCCAGGACAGGCTGCGCGAGGCCTTGAGCCGCCATTTTGGCCAGGACATTGAAGTCAGCGCCACGCTGATCGAAGAAGAAATACACCACACGCCCGCGGCGATCATGCAACGCGAGCGTGCCGTACGCCAGGCACAGGCGGAAGACGCCATCCAGAACGATCCGTTCGTGCAATCACTGGTGCAGGATTTTGGCGCAACCGTGGTGCCCGGCACGATACAACCGGTGTAACCCGCGCTTTTACCGTTCAACAAGGAGCAAGCACATGTTCAATAAAGGCGGTCTGGGCAACCTGATGAAACAGGCCCAACAGATGCAGGAAAACATGGCCAAGGCGCAAGAAGCGCTGGCCACGGTGGAAGTGGAAGGCCAGGCCGGTGCCGGCATGGTCAAAGTGACCATGACGTGTAACCACGCGGTCAAGCGCATCCATATCGACGATAGCCTGCTGCAAGACGACAAAGACATGCTGGAAGACCTGATCGTGGCCGCGCTGAACGACGCCACGCGCAAGGTGGAGACCACCACGTCCGAAAAAAATGGCGGGCTTTACCGCCGGCATGAGCCTGCCGCCTGGCTTCAAGATGCCGTTCTAAGCGCGCATCGCCCCGGGGGCAGAAGACCAGTGCTTCTGCCCTTGTTGTTTATACCCTCCTCCATCCACCCCGAGTCGCCTGTCGATGAGTACGCCGTCTTCTTTGCAGAACCTGATCGACGCATTGCGCGTGTTGCCCGGCGTTGGCCCCAAGTCGGCCAGCCGCATGGCGTATCACCTGTTGCAGCGCGATCAGCCTGGCGCCAATGATCTGGCGCATGCACTGATGCATGCGTTGGGCACGCTGCGCCATTGCCGCGACTGCAATACCTTTACCGAAGCCGAAGTCTGCGAGATTTGCGCGGATGAGCGCCGCACGCGTGAGCAATTGTGCGTGGTGGAAATGCCCACCGATTTGCTGATGGTGGAGCAAACGCTGGCCTATCACGGCTTGTACTTTGTGCTGATGGGGCGCTTGAGCCACTCGATGGCATCGGCACGCAAGACATCGCCTTTGCCCGACTGCTGGAACGCGCCAGCGACGGCATCGTGCAAGAAGTCATCCTCAGTACCAACTTCACCGTTGAAGGCGAAGCACCGCGCATTATCTGGCCGAGATGCTGCGCGCGCGCGGGCTGCAAGTCAGCCGCATTGCACGCGGTCTGCCGGTGGGCGGCGAGCTGGAACATGTCGACCCGGGCACGCTGGCGCAAGCGTTGGTGGAACGCCGCAAGCTGTAACCGCACCTCAGGCCGATCAGCTGCGGCGGCCAACACGCATAGGGTGGTCATGACCCACCCATCAAAGGCAGCGAAAAAAAACGCAAAGATCGCGGGTCTTATCAGTGGCTTTGAATGGTGGTCATGACCCACCCTATTTGAAGCGCTGCCCGCGCAAAAAAAAGCCCCACCGGGTAACGGTGGGGCAGCTCTACTCCAGGAAGACCTCTTCAGGCACATTCCGTCGCCGGATTACTCCAGACGCAATTCAGTTTTCGGATCGAACAGCACTACCTTGCTCATATCCAGCGCCAGACGCATGGTTTCGCCCGGGCCCTTGGCATCACGCGGGTGCACACGCGCCACCACTTCTTTGCCATGGTGTCCGGGCCGGTCGGCTCGGTCAACACGCATAGGGTGGGTCATGACCCACCCATCAAAGGCAGCGAAAAAAAAACGCAAAGATCGCGGGTCTTATCAGTGGCTTTGAAGGGTGGGTCATGCGCACCCTATTTGAAGCGCTGCCCGCGCAAAAAAAAAGCCCCACCGGGTAACGATGGGGCAGCTCTACTCTAGGAAGACCTCTTCAGGCACATTCCGTCGCCGGATTACTCCAGACGCAATTCAGTTTTCGGATCGAACAGCACCACCTTGCTCATATCCAGTGCCAGACGCATGGTTTCGCCCGGGCCCTTGGCATCACGCGGGTGCACACGCGCCACCACTTCTTTGCCGTTGATTTTGGTAAAGATCATGGTGTCCGGGCCGGTCGGCTCGGTCAGGTTGACCTTGATGCTGATGGCGGCGCTGTTGTCTTCTGCATGCGCCACGTCCAGTTGTTCCGGACGTACGCCCAGGATCACTTCCTGGCCCACGCGGCCAGCCAGACGCTGACCATTCGGCAACGGCAGGAAACGCGCGTCGCTGTCGGTCTGCAGCTCACGCCGATCTGGCCGTTTTGCTCAGCCAGGTGGCAATCGATGAAGTTCATCGACGGCGAACCGATAAAGCTGGCCACAAACAGGTTGCTCGGGCGCTCGTAGATTTCTTGCGGGCTGCCAAACTGCTGGATGATGCCGTCTTTCATCACGGCAATACGATCGCCCAGCGTCATGGCTTCGATCTGATCGTGCGTCACGTAGACCATGGTGGTCTTCAGGCGCTGATGCAGTTGCTTGATTTCAGTCCGCATTTCCACGCGCAGCTTGGCGTCCAGGTTGGACAGCGGCTCGTCAAACAAGAACAGGATAGGATCACGCGCCAGTGCACGGCCCATGGCCACACGTTGACGCTGGCCGCCGGACAGCTGGCCCGGCTTGCGATCCAGCAGGTGGTCCATCTGCAGCATCTTGGCCACGCGCTGGATCACTTCGTCTTGCTCTTTCTTCGGTACTTTGCGGGTTTCCAGACCAAACGCGATGTTCTGGCGCACGTTCATGGTCGGGTACAGCGCGTAGCTCTGGAACACCATCGCGATATCGCGATCTTTGGGCGAAATGTTGTTCACCACGCGGCCGCCGATATGCACTTCACCGGTGGTCGGGCCTTCCAGGCCTGCAATGATGTTCATCAGGGTGGACTTACCGCAGCCCGACGGACCAACCAGGATCAGGAACTGACCGTCGTCGATCTCGATATCGATGCCTTTGAGGATATGCGTGTCGCCAAAGCTTTTGGTGACGTTCTTGATGGCAAGTGCGCCCATCTTTTTTCTCCAGTTCTGAGTTCGGGTACCGGGCTGCTGGCAAAGCGGGCATCGCCGTGTGGCTTGCTCCTGCGTTTGCCGCAGCGCTCGGGTTTATCTATGAAGGCTGGATCAGCCCTTGACCGCGCCAGCGGCCAGGCCGCGCACGAAATATTTGCCTGCCACCACGTAGACGAAGATCGTCGGCAGCGCCGCGATAATCGCGCCAGCCATGTCTACGTTGTATTCCTTCACCGACGTCGAGGTGTTGGCCATGTTGTTCAGGCCCACGGTAATCGGTTGCGAATCACCGGAGGAGAACACCAGACCGAACAGGAAGTCGTTCCAGATCTGGGTAAATTGCCAGATGAAGGTCACCATCACGATAGGCAGCGACATCGGCAGCACCACGCGGAAGAAGATACGCCAGAAGCCAGCGCCATCGAGGCGTGCGGCGTTGATCAGCTCGTCCGGGATACCGACGTAATAGTTGCGGAAGAACAGCGTGGTCGAGGCGATACCGCAGACAACGTGTACGAAGATCAGCCCGGTGTGGTACCGGCAATGCCAGATAACCTTCGGTTTGCGCCATCGGCAGCAGCAGCACCTGGAACGGGATGTACAAGCCATACATCAGCATGGCAAACACGATCTCGGAGCCGTAGAACTTCCACTTCGACAAGATGTAGCCGTTGATGGCGCCCATCGTGGTGGAGATGATCACGGCCGGGAAGACCATGCGCACCGAGTTCCAGAAGTACACCGACAAACCGGTACATTGCACGCCGGTACATGCCGTGCCCCAGGCTTTACGCCATGCGTCCAGCGTAATGTGCATCGGCAGCGACAACAGGTTGCCGGTGCGGATTTCGTCCGTCGTCTTGACCGACGTGGTGATCATGACGTACAGCGGCAGCAAGTAGTAGATAACCGCGTAAATCAGAACCGCATAAACCAGGATGCGGGCCCACTTGTTGTTATTAGCCATTAACGACTACCTCTGCGCAGTTCGGAATACAGGTAAGGCACGATGACGGCCGACACGCTCAGCAGCATCATCATTGCGCTGGCAGAACCCAGGCCCATTTCGCCACGGGTGAACGCCATTGCGTACATATAGGTTGCGGGTACGTCCGACGAGAAGCCCGGGCCACCACCAGTCAGCGCGACCACAAGGTCAAAGCTCTTGATGGCGATGTGAGCCAGAATCATCAGCGTGGAGAAGAACACCGGCCGCATGGCGGGCAGAATGATCTTCCAGTAAATACGCGGCAGGGTTGCGCCATCGATCTGGCTGCCTTGATGATCGAATCATCAATACCGCGCAGGCCAGCGAGGAACAGTGCCATTACAAAACCGGACGATTGCCAGATGGCGGCGATCACCACGGTGTAGATCGACATGTCGGGATTGACCAGCCAGTCAAACGTGAACGTGGTCCAGCCCCAGTCATGCATCAGCTTTTCCAGGCCCAGACCCGGGTTCAGCATCCATTTCCAGGCGGTACCGGTCACGATGAAGGACAGTGCCATCGGGTACAGGTAAACGGTACGGATGAAGCCTTCAAAGCGGATTTTCTGATCCAGCAAAATGGCCAGGAAAATACCGACCAACATGCTGATACCGATAAACAGCACGCCAAACTTGAACAGGTTGAATACAGCCACCCACCAGCGGTCATTGGCAAACAGACGCGCATATTGGTGGAAACCGACCCATTCATATCTGGGCAACAGGCTCGAGGCAGTAAAAGACAGATACCCGTTCCAGACTACAAAGCCGTAAATGAATACCAGCGAGAGCAAGAACGACGGGGCAAGCACAAGCCGCGGAAGCCAGCGTTCCGCAAAGCCATACTGAGCTGGCCGGGTCGACTGAATCATGACAAATCTCCGATGTACGATGAGGTGGAGCCCCCTCTCCCACCTGGAACGGTGAGAGAGGGTTACTGCGGGTATTACAAGTACGGGTATTTCAGGTCAGTACCAGAGATGGCCTTGCGGCCATCCATGGATTAGTTGACCTTGGCAGCAGCAGCCAGCTTGGCGGCAGCTTGTTGGGCGGTCATGCTGTCGTCGTTCCAGAATTGCGAAACAACGTCGAAGATCGCGCCTTGGGTAGCCGAGTGAGCAGCCATGCCGTGAGCGAAGGACGGAACCAGCGAGCCGGACTTGTTGTCAGCTGCGAAGTCTTTGGCAGACTCTTTGCCGCAGTCATCAAACTTGGCCATGTCGGCGTCCAGACGAACCGGGATGGAACCCTTGTTCAGGTTGAACACTTGCTGGAATTCCGGGCTAACCAGGGTTTCAGCCAGATCGTTCTGACCCTTGGCACCGTCAGCATTCTTCAGCTTGAAGAAAATGAAGCTGTCGATGTTGAAGGTGTAGGACTTGGCAGTGCCAGGTGCCGGCACACACAGGAAGTCTTTGCCCGGTACCTTGCCAGCAGCCAGGAACTCGCCCTTGGCCCAGTCACCCATGAACTGCATACCGGCCTTGCCATTGATAACCATGGCGGTAGCCAGGTTCCAGTCGCGGCCAGCGGCGTTCTTGTCGGTGTACGGCTTGATCTTCTTGTAGGTTTCGAGTGCCTTGACCATGGTGGCGCCCTTCAGGGTTGCCTGGTCCAGTTGTACGAAAGCCTTCTTGAAGAAGTCGGAACCGCCTACGCCCAGAACCACGTCTTCAAAGACGGTGGAGTCTTGCCACGGTTGACCACCGTAAGCCACCGGCTGGATGCCGGCTTTTTTGCAGCGCGTCAGCAGTCTTGAAGAATTCGTCCCAGGTGGTCGGAACTTTGGCGTTGGCTTTCTTCAGCAGCTCCGGGTTCACCCACAGCCAGTTAACGCGGTGAACGTTAACCGGTGCAGCCACGTAGTGGCCTTGATACTTCATCACGTTCTGCACAACCGGCGGCAGAACCTTGTTCCAGTTGTTCTTGTTGGCCACTTCGTCGATGTTGGCCAGAACGCCCTGGTCACCCCATTCCTGAATGGCGGGGCCTTTAACTTGAGCGGCGGAAGGCGGGTTGCCAGAAACCACGCGGGTCTTCAGCGCGGTCATGGCGTTATCGCCAGCACCACCAGCAACTGCGAAATCCTTCCACTTGTCGCCCTTGGCTTCGAGCATCTTCTTCAGCTCGCCAGCGGCCTTTGCTTCACCGCCGGATGTCCACCAGTGCAGGACTTCAACTTCTGCCGCATTGGCAGCGCATGCAACGGTCATCAAAGCCGCTGCGCAGAGCGTCATACGCAAAGTTTTCATTTTCTTCGGTCTCCTAGGCTGCGAGCCGCCCCATGGCTTCGCTCGCGCTAGAGACTCTAGTTGCAGGCCAATTCGGCCGAAATCAGGTGAACCCCTGACCAGGGCATATATGTACGGCGTATGCCTTATGAAACGGCGCAAAACCGCATGGATATTTGGTTTGCGCCCTGTTTGCGCGGGTGCAAAAGAGACACGCGCGGGCAAAAAAAAGCCCCCGAATGATAAGACCACTTGATGTCGGATGTAGCTACGGCAATCTGATTACATCGGGCGGCACACCCGAGGGCGTCGCCGCATAAAAAAAAGGACGGCCTAAGCCGTCCTCAAACAAGATGTTGAACCGAAACGTTTAGAACGAGGTGTAGGTACCGATCATGACGCGCGAGCCATTGTCGGTGCCGGTCATCGAGACCCCATCCATCTGGCCGGACGTCGACACGGCCGGGCGGCCATCATCGGAACCGAACTTCTGATAGCGCGCTTGCAGATAACCCACGGTCTGCTTCGACAGCGAGTAGGTGTACTGGCCAAAGATCTGGTTGCTGTCAAAGTCGCCCGAATCAACATGCTGGCCGGCGACATTAACGCTCTTGTGGCCGTTGTACTTGTTGTTCAGGATGCCCTGCCAGCCCAGCGCCACCTGGTGCTTCTGCATGAAGTCATACGAAGCGGCGACCAGGAACTGATCGTTCTCTACCTTGAAGTTCTTGATCGCCTGAGCGCGACCGTTATCGTCGGTCCACTTGTTGTGCTTGTAGCCGCCACGCACCTGGAAACCACTGTTGGCAATCTTCCAGTTGCCCTGCACAAAGTAGAACTCTTGCTGCGTGCCGGTATCGCCACCGCTCTCGAACGCGTCGTCGATATTAAAGCCACCGCCGACCACGTTGCTCTGGTTGCCCTTGACGCCTTTCTGCAGCTGGTAGCCGGTCGAGACATTCACGCCATAGCCGTCATTGACGTAGCGTGCCACGGCATCAAATGCATAGGTCTGGCCCTGGGCGGTCTTGGTACCGAAGTCGTACATGGCTTCAGCACTGAAACCATCGAACTTGGGCGTGGCGTAGGTGATGGCTTCTTTAAACCAGACCCCATTGGCACCGTAGTCTTCCCACAGATTGCCGGCGCCCCACTGGAAGGCATCTAGCTCAAGATAGGACGGCGCAAACATGCGGCCCGAGCGGAACGAGCCCCAGTTGCCAGCCACGCCCACATAGGCTTCGCGGCTACCCCAGGCGGCCTGCGACGGCGTGGCAACCTTCTGGCCGATATGCCACAGCAACTTGTTGCCGTTATCGAGCTTGTCGACGCCGTCAAAGTTGATGATCAGATCTGTTTCATTGCCGAAAGCCGAGCCGCCACCATCTTTCAGCCCGTTTTTTTGAGCTTTGTTGATGACCACGCACGTACAGATCCATTTCGGCCGAACCACTGATGGACACATCGGCAAATGCGGGCGCGGCAAATGCGGCGCTCATTGCGGAAGCGATAAGTACACGTTTGAACATGACAGGTTCTCCTGATTATTTTTTGAATTGCGGTTGCACAACGCAGGCGGACATAAGCCGGATCGGTGTTCAAATCCAAACCGTCGGCTGTTGGGACCGGAGCTTAGGCGGGGCCGCTCTATCAGGACAACGCGTAAAAAAACCACCTTCCGGTGGTTGCAAATTGCGTATCGGCAATTAAATCAAACAAGCTATTAGCTTATGATTCTTAATGAGAATTTGAGAATTGATTGATCATTTGGTTAGCCAACACCAATACAACAGAACCAATTAAAAAAAGGGCAGCTTGCGCTGCCCTTTTTTTATTAGCATTTAACCAGAAACGTATTTCTGATTAGAAGCCGGTCCAGGTACCAACCAGAACGCGAGCGCCGTTGTCGGTGCCGCTGGTAGCGGTGCCATCATATTGCCAGTTAGCGGCAGCAAGCGGACGAGCGGTGTCGCTCTTGAACTTGTGGTAGCGAACTTGCAGGAACGACACGGTGTTCTTGGACAGACCGTAGGTGTACTGACCGAAGTACTGGTTCAGATCATGGCTCTTTTGATCTTGACCGTTGATCTTGCTGTTCACGATATCTTGCCAGCCCAGAGCAACGCTGCTCTTGCCCCAGCTGTACGCACCGGCAACCAGGAACTGGTCGTTTTCTGCCGAGTTGTACACAGTGCCAGTGGCTTCGGACGGGGTGATGTTGGAGGTAGCGAGATCAGATTCCCACTTGTTGTGCTTCCAACCGCCGCGGACGCTGAAACCGTTACCGATGTCCCAGTTACCTTGAGCAAAGTAGAAGGTTTGCTTGTTGCCGGTGTCGCCGCCGGAGGTGTAAGCGTCATCCTGGTTGATACCAACTTGACCCTTCTGTTGTTGGTAGCCGCCAGCCAGGCTCAGACCGTTACCGTTGTAGGTAGCGATTGCGTCGATAGCCAGGTTTGGCCTTGAGCAGTTTTGGTGCCCAGGTCATAAGCAACTTGTGCGCCGAAGCCGCCGAAGTCAGGCGTGGTGTAAGCCAGAGCTTCTTTGAACCATACAGCGTTCGCGCCGTAATCTTCCCACAGGTTACCGGCGCCCCATTGGAACGCATCCAGAGCCAGGTAGGACGGTGCAAACACGCGACCCGAACGGAAGGTACCCCAGTTGCCGGTCAGGCCGATGTAGCTTCACGCGAGCCCCATGCAGCGGTAGCAGGCGTAGCTACTTTTTTTGTGCTACGTGCCAAATCAGCTTGTCGCCGGAATCCAGTTTGTCGGAGCCGTCGAAGTTCAAGGTCAAATCGGTTTCGTTCAGCAGGGCGGTGCTGCCGCCGTCGCCGCTGTTAGCGGACTGCTGGTGAGTACGTACGAAAATATCCATTTCCGCAGCGCCGCTGATGGTCACATCAGCGAATGCCGGAGCGGCGAATGTAGCGGTTACCGCAGCAGCAATCAGAGCACGCTTAAACATTTATAGGTCTCCTAGTTTGATAAGTGGTCGTTCAACCAGCTGTATTTGCAAGAATCGGCGTTACAGATGACGCGAACCTTGCTCTACCGTCAAAGCATACGGTAACGACCTTATGCGTCGCAAACCCGTACCAGGAACAACCTGATTATTGTCGTATGCGTGCAACATTCTTATGGATCAACTTTGTGAGAGCCATTCTCGACTAGTCAACCGTCTAGTTTTTTTTAACTGGATTTATTGCAATTAATTCAAATGATTAGCAGTAAAACATTAAATACGAATAGAGCATTTATTCAGCCGGATACATCAAAAAAACAAAGGCCGCAAACGCGGCCTTTGTTTAAAACAAACAGCTTTAAAACGCTTATTTAGCGTTCCACAAAGCCTTGGTGGTATCGAGCATACGGTTGGAGAAGCCCCATTCGTTGTCGTACCACGACAGGACTTTAACCAGCAGGCCGCCATTGGTGACCTTGGTATAGCCTGCCTCGTAAGTTGACGAAGCCGGATCGTGGTTAAAGTCGTGCGATACCAGCGGCAGATCGTTGTAGTTAAGGATGCCTTTCAGTTCACCTTCAGAAGCTTCCTTGATGATGGAATGGATTTCTTCTTTGGTGGTGGCGCGGGCAGCGGTAAACGACAAATCAACCAGCGACACATTGATGGTCGGAACGCGCACGGCAAAGCCATCGAGCTTGCCATTCAGTTCCGGCAACACCAGACCTACGGCCGAAGCAGCACCGGTCTTGGTCGGGATCATCGATTGGGTGGCCGAACGCGCGCGACGCAGATCGCTGTGATACACGTCGGTCAGCACCTGGTCGTTGGTGTACGAGTGCACGGTGGTCATCAGGCCAGCCACGATACCGATCTTGTCGTGCAGCGGCTTGACCAGCGGCGCCAGGCAGTTGGTGGTGCACGATGCGTTCGAGATGACGGTGTCGCTGGCTTTGAGCACGCCATGGTTTACGCCGTAAACGATGGTGGCATCAACGTCAGCGCCGCCCGGTGCCGAGATGATGACTTTCTTGGCACCCGCAGTGATGTGGGCCGAGGCTTTTTTTTCTTTGGTGGTAAAGAAGCCGGTACATTCCAGCACCACGTCCACGCCCAGGTCTTTCCACGGCAGTTCGGCCGGATTGCGCACGGCGCAAACCTTGATCTTGTCGCCGTTGACCACCATGAATTCGCCTTCCACGGCAACGGTGCCATTGAAGCGGCCGTGCACGGTGTCGTACTTGGTCAGGTGGGCGTTGGTATTGGCGTCGCCCAGGTCATTGATGGCGACGACCTGAAATTCGTTAGTCCGGCCCGATTCATACAGTGCGCGCAGCACGTTGCGGCCGATGCGGCCGTAGCCGTTGATGGCGATGCGGATTGCCATGACGATTTCTCCTGGTTGGTTTAACGATTGAGCCGCTGGGGCTGTCCCACCCTCAGCGGCTTGTGTACATATATATAGATAGTGCGACTGACCGGTCGGGCAGTATGCCAGCAACCGGTTCTGGCGTTCGGTGCGGTCGAATCAGGCGACAGTGTAATCCTGAGCAGATGGCGCTTCCATCCGGACATTCAACACGCGTCTTGTTTCAAACCTGCTGCCACCGCCTTCGCCGGCGCTTTAGCCGCGCAGTGCAGATGCGGCCTTGGCCAGTTCCGTGATCGCCGCCCAGTCGCCCGCCGCCAGTTTATCCTTGGGCGCCAGCCACGAGCCACCTACACATCCCACATTCGGCAGTGCTAACAGTTTGGGTGCCGACTCAGGCGTGACGCCCCCAGTCGGACAGAACAGCACTTCAGCCAGCGGGCCACCGAGCGCCTTGAGCATGCCGTACGAACCGGCTTGTTCTGCCGGGAACAGCTTGAGCGCATCAAAGCCTTCTTCCAGCGCGTAGATCACTTCAGACGGGGTCATCACGCCCGGCAACAGCGGAATGCCCGCTTCGCGCGCACCGGCCACCAGCTTGGGGGTCAGGCCGGGGGTGACGGCGAAACGTGCGCCAGCCTCGACGGACTGCTTGAATTGCTCGGGACGAATAACCGTGCCGACGCCGACGATGGCTCGGGCACTTGTTCAGCGATCAAACGGACCGCTTCGAGCGCTGCTTCAGTCCGCAGCGTGACTTCCAGTACACGGATACCACCTGCAACCAAGGCTTTGGCCAAAGGCACGGCGTGTTCGGTCTTTTCGATCACCAGCACCGGCATCACCGGGCAGGAGCGCATGATTTCACGAATTTGCATGATCCTGACTTTCTAATAATTGCTCGTTAGTACCTACGGTCGCCCCGCGCATTCCGCTAGTTGGCACGTACGGAATAATGCGCCGGCAGGGTAACCCCCGATGCCTTGCGTTGACCGCTGCGCTCAGTGAGCCAGCCCCAACGACAAGGCGCCCTCTTCCGCGCCCGTGGCAGCGTGCCGGAAAGAAGCAAACAGTTCGCGCCCCATGCCATGCTGGTTTGCGTCCAGATCGGCCTCTGCCCGCTCGCGCGAGGCCCAGACTGAGAATCGACTTTTGCCTGCAAACGCCAGTGACTGCATCCAGCCGCACGATGTCGCCATCACGCAGCTTGGCCAACGGCCACCAGCCAGCGCTTCTGGCGTGATATGGATCGCTGACGGCACTTTGCCGGAGGCGCCGGACATGCGGCCATCGGTGATCAAAGCCACCTTGAAGCCGCGGTCCTGCAGCACCCCCATCACCGGCGTCAACTTGTGCAGTTCCGGCATGCCCATGGCGCGCGGCCCCTGGAAGCGCAGCACCACAATCAAGTCTTTTTTTCCATCTCGCCGCGTTTGAAGGCTTCGAGTACATCGTGTTGATCGTGAAAAACCATGACCGGCGCTTCGACGATGCGATGCTCAGGTTGCACGGCCGAGACCTTCATCACCGCACGGCCCAGGTTGCCATCGAGCAAACGCAGGCCGCCGTCGGCGCTGAAAGGTTTGGTGATCGGCCGCAGCACGGATTCGTCGGCCGAATGTTCCGGCGCTTCGCGCCATTCGACTTTGCCATCGATCAAGAAAGGTTCACGCGTGTAGTGGTGCAGACCCTCGCCCATCACCGTGGTGACGTCGGCATGCAGGTAGCCGCCTTTGAGCAATTCGCGCGTCAGATAGCCCATGCCACCGGCGGCGTGGAACTGGTTTACGTCGGACGCGCCGTTGGGGTAGATCTTGGCCAGCAGCGGTACCACCGCCGACAAGTCATCGAAATCGCTCCAGTCGATGATGATGCCAGCAGCACGGGCGGCAGCGGTCAAATGCATGGTGTGATTGGTGGAGCCGCCAGTGGCCAGCAAGCCGACGATGCCGTTGACGATCGCTTTCTCATCGATCATGCGACCGACCGGAATAAAGTTGTTGCCCAGCGCGGTATTGCGCGAAGCCACCCGGCCCGCCTCGGCGGTCAGCGCGTCGCGCAATGGCGTGTTGGGGTGGACGAAAGCCGAGCCCGGCAGGTGCAGGCCCATGATTTCCATAAGCATCTGGTTGCTGTTGGCGGTGCCATAAAACGTACAGGTACCGGCGCCGTGATACGACGCTTCCTCGGAGCGCAGCAGCTCCAGCCGATCACACTTGCCTTCGGCAAACAGCTGGCGGATTTTCGATTTTTTCGCCGTTGGAAATGCCTGAAGTCATCGGCCCCGCCGGAACGAAAACAGCCGGCAAATGCCCGAACTGCAAAAACGCCTATAAGCAGGCCTGGCACAATCTTGTCACATACACCCAGCAAAGTGACGGCATCGAACATATTGTGCGACAGCGCAATGGCGGTCGACATGGCGATGACGTCGCGGCTGAACAGCGACAACTCCATACCCGGTTCGCCCTGGGTGACGCCATCACACATGGCCGGCGTGCCACCCGCAAATTGCGCGGTGGCGCCGACTTCATGGACGGCGTTCTTGATGATGGCGGGATAGGTTTCAAACGGTTGGTGTGCCGACAACATATCGTTATAAGACGACACGATGGCGACGTTGGGATGCCGCATTTCGCGCAGCATGATTTTGTCTTTTTTTCTGGCGCGGCAGCCCAGCCATGCGCCTGATTGGTGCATGCGAGCCTTTACGCACCGGCTCTTTACTGGCTGCCTGATCCAGCCGCGCCAGATAGCGCTGACGGGATTCGCGACTACGTTCGACGATACGCCGGGTTACCTCGGTAAGCCGGGGGTGAACGGGGCTGACAGCAGGCATTGCAAGACTCCGGTAGAGATTTCGCGACAGGTTGGAAGGTGCTTTCTAACGGTGATGCTGAGGGCCGTAAGGGGCTCGAAATTAGTTGCCGAGGCGTAGTTTTACTACAACCCCGATGGCTACTCAACTTTTAATATGACACAAAAGGGTGCTGCTGCGGTGCAACATAACCAAGTGTTCAGGGGTGATTTGATCCAGGACAAACTCTGCGTTCTTGCCCAGGAACCAACGCTGGCGATACCGTTTGCGCCGCGCTTTGTCGATGTAGTAAGATTACAAAGTCTTACTACGTCCAGCAGCGTTACAAGCCGAGCATAGTTGATATTGCGCTTTAAAACCGTGCATTTTCAATGTCGGCAAGAGGTACGGCGGGGTGCCATCCCCCGCCACGTCGCGCAGGCTGTAACGCATGCCGTAGCCTTGGCGCAGAGCCGGAACAGTCCCACTGGCTGTTACAGAAACGGAGGCCGCCTGGCCTCCCGCATAAAAGGAAAAGGAACGTCCCTTATGACCCCCATCGACGCTTTCGACATGGTGCTGTTTGGCGGCACCGGCGATCTGGTAATGCGCAAGCTGTTGCCCGCGCTGTATCACCAGCACCGTGACGGCAATCTCCCCAAGTCTGGCCGCATTATCTGTCTGGGCCGCAGCGTGCCCGACAACGCCGCCTATCTCGACAAGGCGCACGGACTGGCCAAGGGTTATCTGGGCAAGGATTATGAAGAAGACGTGTGGGCCGCTTTTGCCGCGCGCGTCGAATACCTGAAGCTGGATGCCAACGATCCGGCCGAATACAGCAAACTGGCCGACAAGCTCAATGAGCAACAAGGCCGTTCACGCGTGTTCTATCTGTCCACCGCGCCCGATCTGTTTGCCCGTATCTGCAAAGCCTTGTCCGATGTGGGCCTGGCCCGCGTACCTAATACCCGTGTTGTGCTCGAAAAAAAACCGTTGGGCCACGATCTTGAGTCGTCCAACGAAATCAACGACGCCGTCGCTGAATATTTTGACGAACAACAGATCTACCGGATTGACCATTACCTGGGCAAAGAGCCGGTACTGAACCTGATCGCCTTGCGCTTTGCCAACACGCTGCTTGAACCGTTGTGGCGGCGTGAGTGGATTCGCGATGTGCAGATCACCGTCACCGAACAGGTTGGCGTAGAAACGCGTGCTGATTTCTACGACAAGACCGGCGCGCTGCGCGACATGATCCAGAACCACTTGCTGCAATTGCTGACTATCGTCGCCATGGAACCGCCGGCCTCGATCGACGCCGATGCCGTGCGTGACGAAAAGCTCAAGGTATTGCGCGCACTCAAGCCGCTGACGCAAGAAGACGTACACACCAAGGTGGTTCGTGGCCAATACCGTGCCGGTGCCATCAATGGCAAGCCGGTGCCGGGCTATCAAGAAGAACCGGGCGTGCCGGCTGGCTCCAAGGCCGAAACCTTTGTCGCGCTCAAGGCTGAAATCCAGACCTGGCGTTGGGCAGGCGTGCCGTTCTTCCTGCGCACCGGCAAGCGTTTGCAAGAACGTATGGCCGAGATTGTCATCAACTTCCGCGAAGCACCGCACTCGATCTACGGCCGTGGCACCTCGCCCAACCGCCTGGTGATCCAGCTGCAACCGGATGAATCGGTGCGTCTGTATCTGATGGCCAAAGAGCCGGGCAACCAGGTGCGTCTGCGCCCGGTGCATCTGGACATGGACTTCAAGGAAACCTTCAAGACCCGTTCGCCCGAAGCCTACGAGCGTCTGCTGATGGACGTGATCCGTGGCGATATCTCGCTGTTTGTGCGGCGTGACGAACAACGCGCCGCATGGCGTTGGGTCGAGCCGATTCTGGATTCGTGGGAAAACAGTGCCGAAGGTCCCAAGCCCTATACGGCCGGTACCTGGGGCCCTGCGGCTTCTTCGGCGCTGCTGTCGCGTGATGGCCTGTCGTGGCACGAAGAGTCCTGATCCGGGCTTGTCCCTGAGTGATGTACAGAAAGCGCGCTCCAACCGGGGCGCGCTTTTGCCGATTTGTTGCGGGGTTTTTTTTGATGCACTGCAACAAATGCAACAATTTCAAGAGGTAGTGAATGTCCGTTCAATGGCATGAATTTGCATCCAAAGAGCAACTGGACCAGCAACTGGCGCAAACCATAGCCAGCAACTCAACCAGGCCATCGCTGCACGCGGCCAGGCGTCGCTGGCCGTTTCGGGCGGACGCACCCCGGCGGGCATGTTCAAGGCACTGAGCGAACTCGATATCGATTTCGACAAGGTGTACGCCACGCTGGTGGATGAACGCTGGGTGCCGGTCGACCATGCCGACAGCAATGAGCGCACCGTGCGCCAGAACCTGCTGGTGGGCAAAGCGGCCGCCATCCATTTTGTTTCGCCGGTTTCCAGTGCGGCTACCCCGCACGAAGGCCAGGCCGAAATCGAACAACGCTTCGCCACCCTGCCCGCGCCGTTTGACGTGTTGATTCTGGGCATGGGCGACGACGGCCACACCGCATCGCTGTTCCCGAATGCGCCTGAGCTGGAAGCCGCTTGCAGCTCGACCGATCTGGTGGCTGCCGTTACGCCGCCGGTGGCGCCGCACCAGCGCATTACGCTGACGCTGCCCACCATCGCCAAAGCGCATAACGTGATCGTGCACATTACGGGCGTAGGCAAAAAAGAATTGCTGCAAACCGCACTGACCGAAGACAAGCCGCTGACGGCGCAATACCCGATCCGTCGCGTGCTCGATGCCGTCAAGGGCAACAAGTCCGTGTTCTGGACGGCGTAATCCGTACTGCTTAATGGGGCCGTACTACAAGGCCCGAAACCCCCAACCGCGCCTCCGCCAAAAGCCAGGGCGCGGACACATAACAAAGTGATGGAGTGAGACGCTAATGCTCGAACGCATCAAAACGATGATCGATAGCCTGTCCAGATCGGAACGCAAGGTTGCCGAGCTCGTACTGGCCCAACCCAACCTGGTGGCCAACGCCCCGATCGCACAAATTGCCGATCTGGCGGACGTGTCACAACCCACGGTCATCCGTTTCTGCCGCTCACTCAATTGCTCGGGCTTGCAAGACTTCAAGCTGCGCCTCACGCGTAGCCTGGTGTCGGGCGTGCCGTATGTGCATTCGATGGTATCGGCCGACGATTCGGCGCACGACCTCGCCAAAAAAACTGTTCGACAACAATATTTCGCATCTGCTGCGTTGCCGGAACGAACTCGACACCGATGCACTCGAAAAGTCGATCAAGATCCTGGCCAACACGCACAAGATTGAAGTGTGGGGTCAGGGGCAGTCCGGCGCGGTGGCCATCGATGCGCAAAACAAGTTCTTCCGTCTTGGCGTGCCCACCGTGGCCTACACCGATCCGCACATGCACGGCATGAGCGCATCGATGCTCAAACCCGGTGACGCGGTGGTCGCCGTATCCAATTCGGGCCGTACGCTCGATTTGATGCGCTCGGTCGAAATTGCCCGTGATGCCGGTGCCGACGTGATCGGCATTACCCACAGCAAATCGCCGCTGGCCAAGCGCTGCTCGATTTGTCTGTACGCCGACACCATGGAAGATCCGGATCTGTACACGCCGATGATTACCCGTATCGTTCACCTGGTGATCATCGATGTGCTGGCGGTCGGTGTGGCGCTCAAGCGCGGCCCGGAATTGATCGACCAGCTGGAAAAGATGAAGCGCAACCTCAAGGAAAAAAAACGCGTGCGCGGCCACGAAAGCTGAGCACGCCCGGCATCACGCAACACGCACTACCCGGCGCGCAGCGGCCATCTTGCTGCG
>BBFD01000051.1 GCA_001313065.1 Silvimonas sp. JCM 19000 | reverse complement strand
AGAAGAAGTAACCAAAAGAAAGGCGACCCCACTCGCGAATCCTTCGCTCGCCAGGGGGCCCGGTAGGTCAAAAAACCGAAACGGACCGTCTGTTACTTCAATGGCCCAGCTGCCGCTCCGCGGACGCGACGCTCAGTCGGAGCCCCTGCGGGTCTCCTACCTTCGCGCGCTCAGGAAATGGCGCTGGTTTGCTAGCGCCGCTGCCTCGTTGCTACGCAACATCGGGTGGGCGTGGTTACTGAGCCGTGACAGTGAATAAGCGGTGGGCGTGCTTAACGCTTTGCTGCATAGGGTGGGTCGTGACCCACCACCCAAAGTCATCAAGCAGAACGCCATTGCTGGGCATCGCAATCGCTGCGCCACGTTCCTGACCACACATGGCCCCACTGACTAGTGCGATCGCCATACCCTAAAACTTCATCGGCTTCGGTCGCCGTTGCCGTGCTTCCCATTGTTCGATGCGCGGTAGCAGGCGGATATAGATGGCTGAGCCCAGGCCGCAAATTGCGCAGGCAATGATCGTGTTTTCGATCCGCGCCCAGGCAAACTCGGGCAAGCGCGCTTGTTGCACCAGGCCGAAGTCGAGCAGGATCATCACCAGCGCCGTAATCGGAATCACCGTCACCCAGTAATTCCGCGCTTGCGCCGCGGGTGTAACCGCGCCCATCAGCGTCACGATCAAGGCCAGTGCCCATTCGTTTTGCACGAAGTGGATGACCAGCGCGCCAAACACCACCCCGATCAAGGAACCCACCAGACGCTGGATGAGGCGGTGCACGCTATGGAACACGTCGTAGACCGTCACGATGGTGATGGTCAGCGGAATCCAGTAAAAGCGCATCAAGCCCAGCGACTGGCCCAGCAAGTAGCCGGTGACCACCAGCAGCGTAAAGTACAGCGCAAATGCGCCATTGTTATGCCGGCGCCGCATCAAATGGCGCGCCGCTTCGCGCAGCATCGGCGCAGTCTGGTATTCGGGTTCTTTAAATAGATTGAGCGTTAACAGCACCGCCAGGATGCCGGACAGCCCGCCGACGATGACATAAGTGCCGCACAACGGCGGCAAATGGGGCGCGCTGTCGCCAAACAGGAAAGCCACCAGCCAGTATTTGCCGATAAATTCGACGGACCCGCCCGCGCCCTGCAGCCAGCCTGCGAACAGGGCAAAGCCGCATAACAGCGCCAACGACGCACCTGGCACCGCATGCCCGGCCACGCCCGCGATGCCGGCCAGCAACATGCCCAGCGTCATATAGATAATCGCAGCAATGCGTTCGCTGGTTTCGCCGCCGTAATCGACAAACAAGGTGTAATACGCGGTGACGCCGCCATACACCGCGGGCAGAAACTCGCCGCGTCCGAGGGCAATCAGCAGCGGCAGGCCGACCGCGATGGCGCCGCGGATGACCTTGCGACGATTGATGGGCGTGTTGGCGAGCACGAGCGATGGATGCAACGGCATGACTAGCCTGTAATAAGTGATAAGCGCAAAGAGGCCCGCCAATGTAGTCGAGCTACGGCGGCCGCGCAGCCGTAAATATGCCATTTACTTGGCGTGCCGTCGCGGGGCGTAACGGGGCAGCCGCGTTTGTGCGCGCCATCAAGCGGCATCGGGCCCACGCGGCACTCCCGCAAGGCTTACCTTATGCGGGATAATCGCGTTTTTTTTCCAGGATACGCCATGCCGCTCGCCACTTCGTCCGACCTGACCGCGCTCAACACTCTGGGCCTGCACGCTCACGCCGATTACCTGTATCGCATGAGCGCGCCGGATGATTTGCTGGCCTTGCTGGCGGATCCGACCTTGCGCCACTTGCCGCGTTACGTGCTGGGCGGCGGCAGCAATCTGGTTTTGCCGGCACGTGTGCCTGGCGTGGTGTTGAAGGTGGAAGTGCCCGGCCGCGCGATCATTGCGCAAGACGCCGAGGCGACCTATGTACGCGCCGGTGGCGGCGAAAACTGGCATGAGTTTGTGCAATGGACCTTGGCGCAAGGCCTGGCCGGGCTGGAGAACCTGTCCTTGATTCCCGGCACCGTGGGTGCAGCACCGATCCAGAACATTGGCGCGTATGGCGTGGAAGTTAAAGACACCCTGCATGCCGTGCATGCGCTCGATCTGACCACGGGCGCGCCACGCGTGTTCAGTCGCGCAGAATGCGCGTTTGCCTATCGTGATAGCGTGTTCAAACACGCTGAGGCCGGGCGCTGGGTGATTGTGGCGGTGGAGTTTCGCTTGCCGCGGCAGGCAAAGTTGCACACAGCCTATGGCGATATCGAACGCGAACTCGCTGTGCTGGGGCTGCAGCTACGCCGCAACATGTTGCTCAGGCGGTCATCAGCGTGCGGCACAAAAAAGTTGCCCGATCCCGCGCAGATCGGCAATGCCGGCAGCTTTTTCAAGAACCCCATCGTGCCAAGCACCCAACGCGATGCCTTGCTGGCGCAATGGCCGGAACTGGTCAGTTATGCCGCAGGGGAGGGCCACGCCAAGCTGGCGGCAGGCTGGCTGATTGAGCGTGCGGGCTGGAAAGGCAAGCGCATCGGCCCGGTTGGCATGTACGAGAAGCAGGCGCTGGTGTTGGTCAATCACGGCGGCGCGGCGCGGGCCGACGTAAATGCAGTAGTGGCGCAGGTACAGCGCGATGTGCAAGACCGGTTTGGCGTGCTGCTCGAAGCCGAACCGGTCTTCTGGTAGCGCGCGCCGACTATTCGCTACGTGATTTGAGCGCAGCCAGCAATTTGCCGTGGATGCCGCCAAAGCCGCCGTTGCTCATCACCAGAATCTGATCGCCTGCTTGCGCATGAGCGATGACGTCGGCCACCAGCGCGTCCAGATCCTGATGGCTGTGCGCTTTGCTACCCAGCGGTGCCAGCGCTTGTGCCGGATCCCAGCCCAGGTTGGCACCGTAGCAAAACACCAGATCGGCATCGACCAGGCTAACGGGCAATTGCGCTTTCATCGTGCCCAGCTTCATGGTGTTGGAGCGCGGCTCCAGCACCGCCAGGATGCGTGCGCTGCCCACTTTGCGCCGCAGGCAGCCAATGTGGTGGCGATGGCGGTGGGATGGTGGGCAAAATCGTCATAGACCGTGACGCGTCGATTTCACCTTTGATTTCCATGCGGCGCTTGACGTTAAGGAAGCTCCCCAGCGCGGCAATCGATTCGGCCACCGGCACGCCCACGTGGCGGGCCGCAGCGATGGCGGCCAGCGCGTTCATGCGGTTGTGCTCGCCCAGCAGCGTCCATTCCACCCGCCTTGTCTGGCGCCATTGAACAGCACATCAAATTGCTGGCCATCGTCGTTATCGGCTTGCCAGCCACTGCCGTCGCCAAAGCGCTCGACTTCGCTCCAGCAACCGCGCTGCAGTACGCGCGCCAGACTGGCTTCCGCGCCATTGACCACCACACGGCCATTGCCCGGCACGGTGCGCACCAGATGGTGGAACTGGGTTTCGATGGCGGCCAGGTCGGCAAAGATATCGGCGTGATCAAATTCAAGATTGTTGAGGATGGCCGTGCGCGGACGGTAGTGGACAAACTTGGAGCGTTTGTCGAAAAAAAGCGGTGTCGTATTCGTCGGCTTCAATCACAAAGAAGGGCGACTGGCCGCCGGCTTCCTGGCGCGGCTCGCCCGGCAAGCGCGCAGACACGCCAAAGTTCTCCGGCACGCCGCCAACCAGGAAGCCCGGCGCCAGACCGGCGTAGTCCAGAATCCACGCCAGCATCGACGTAGTCGTGGTCTTGCCGTGCGTGCCCGCCACGGCCAGCACCCAGCGTCCCTGCAGAATATGATCGCGCAGCCATTCCGGACCCGAGGTATAGGGCAGGCCGCGATTAAGGATTTCCTCCATCAGCGGATTGCCGCGCGTAACCACGTTGCCCACCACGTATAGATCGGCGCCCAGGTTGATCTGCTCGGGCGACCAGCCTCCACCAGTTCAATACCGAGGGCATTGAGCTGATCCGACATCGGCGGATACACCCCGCATCGCAGCCGGTAACGGTGTGACCCGCGGCGCGTGCCAATGCGGCGATGCCGCCCATGAAAGTACCGCAAATGCCCAGAATGTGGATATGCATGATCTTGTGTTGTGTATTCAAATCAAAGTGGTTCCGCGCTGGTCGCTGCCGGGGCGCTTGCGTACAATCGGGCTTCAAGAAAAAAACATGTCAAAAGCCACCATGCCCATCCCGCCCTCGGTCAATCCGGTTGAAATTGCCCGTATTGCCCTGAAGCGACTTGCTGAACGCGGCATGCCGCCCACGCCGGAAAATTACGCGCAATTCTACAACGCGATTGTCACGATTAAGTCGCCCGAAGAAAAAAACCAATGATGAATTGCAGCAAGCCTGGCAGATTTTGTGTCGGCTGGACGATGCGGTCAGCGATACGCGGGATACCACCGAGCAATTGCTGAGCTCACTGGCGGAAGGCGGCGACACCATGGCTAACCGGCTGGGCGAGCTGAAACAAACACGCCAGGCCCATCTGACCCGCGCCCAGGCGCCCGAAGAAACGCATAACAAACTCGAAGAATTGCTCGACGATATTATTCATTCGACCAGCAATATTCATTCGACCGTCAAATCCTCGCATATCGACCTGGCCGCTATCCGCGAGTCGGTACGCCATATTGAGGAAGACCTGGCGCATAACCGCAAAATGCTGGAGCTGGACCCGCTCACCGGCTCGCTCAATCGCCAGGGCTTTGATCATCTGTTATCCAACGAATGCAAGCGCGCCCGCCGTAGCGGCGCCCGGCTGACCGTGGTGATTTTTTTGATCTGGACGATTTCAAATTAATCAACGATCGCCACGGCCATCTGGTCGGCGATCAGGTGTTGGTGCATATGGCCAACCTGGCCAAAGCCGTGTTGCGCGAGACCGATACCCTGGTGCGTTATGGCGGCGAAGAATTTCTGGTCATGCTGCCCGAGACCGATCATCGCGGCGCGCAATATGTAATTGATCGTTTGCGCGTGGTGGCCAACAAATCGCCGTTCATGCACAAGAGCCAGCGCATCGAGGTAACGTTCTCCTCCGGGATTGCCACGCTCAAAGACGATGAGAACGGACGCGCGCTGGTATTACGTGCGGATGAGGCGTTGTATCGGGCCAAACATAGCGGGCGTGGCCGGATTGAAGTGGCGGACTGAGCGCCCCGGATGGTGCTGGCTGATAAAAAAACGGACTCCTGGTGGAGTCCGTTTTTTTTATTAGCTGCGCCAGAATTGCGGCGTTAACAAAATCAGCACCGAAAAGATTTCCAGCCGACCAATCAGCATCGCCGCCGTGCATACCCAGATTTGCGGCTGGGTAAAGATGGCGAAATTGCCCGATGGCCCGATTTCGCCCAGGCCCGGCCCGGCATTGTTAATGCTGGCAATGACGGCGCTAAAGCTGGTCAGAAAATCCAGCCCGCTAAGCAAGAGCGCAAAGGTAAACACCACCACGCAAATAAAGTAGAGCGCGATAAAACCCAGCACCGAAAAGATCACCGGCGTAGGCACGGCCATGCCATTAACCCGCATCGGGCGCACCGCGTTGGGGTGCAAGAGCGTGGTGAACTGGCGGCCAGCTTCTTTAATCAGGATGAGCGCGCGGAACATCTTGATGCCGCCGCCCACCGAGCCCGCGCAGCAAATAAAGCAGGACAACAGCAGCATCAGCAGCGGCACAAAAAATCGGCCAGCTGCCAAAGTCCTGGGTGGCAAAACCGCAGGCAGTGCCGATCGAGACCAGGTTGAAGGCCACATGACGCAACGCGGTCAGGTAATCAGGATAAGTGCCTTGCCATTCCAGATAGCCCGACAAGCCCAGCGCTGCCGCCAGCAACACGGCCAACATCGCGCGTAATTCGCCGTCACGCCAATACGCCAACAAAGAGCGGCGGCTGATGGCCAGATAATGCGTGGCAAAGTTGGTGGCGCCCAGCAGCATGAACAGGATAAGGATGCCTTCGATGGCGGGCGAATCAAAATAAGCGACATTGCTGGTATGCGTGGACAAGCCGCCCAGCGAAATCGCTGCCATGGCGTGGCAGACCGCATCAAACCAGCTCATGCCCGCTGACTTGAGCAGCAGCATGCAGAGGATGGTCAGACCGGCGTAGACCAGCCACAGATTGCGCGCTGTCTCGCGGATGCGCGGCTTAAGGCGCGTGTCCTTGATCGGGCCGGGCGTCTCGGCTTGAACAATTGCATACCGCCGATGCCCAGCAAGGGCAGGATGGCAACGGCCAACACGATAATCCCCATGCCGCCGATCCAGTTGAGCATATGCCGCCACAGGTTGAGCGACAGCGGCAGGCTGTCGAGATCGCGAATCACGGTGGAGCCGGTGGTGGTCAGGCCGGACATGCCTTCAAAATAGGCATAGGTAAACGGCAGCTGCGTGCTGTACAGCATCAGTGGCACGCAGGCGGCCAGCGGTAGCAACACCCACAGCCCGGTGACCAGCAAAAAACCCGTCGCGCGCCGCCAGTTCGCGCCGGAACGGCGAGGTTAGCGCCATCACCGCAATGCTGCTGCCCGCCAGCAAGGCCAGCGCGTGCACAAACGGCATCAAGCCCTGGTCGTGATTGAACCAGGCCAGGGCAATCGGCGCCAGCAAGGTGAACGAGAACAACAGCGCAATGCGCGACAGGATGTGCAGCGTGGGCAGAAAGCGCATCAGAAGAACCCTACCTTGACCGCAAACAAGCGCTCGACATCGCGCGTGTCGTCTTTGTCGTGCACAAACAGAATGCAGCGGTCATTGGCTTCGATCACGGTGTCGTGGTGCACCATGATGACCTTGCCTTCGCGCACGATGGCGGCGAGAAAGGCATGCGCGGGCATACGCAACTCGTCCACGCGCCGACCGATGACGCGCGATACCGATTTATTGCCATGCACCACCAGCTCGACCGCCTCGGCCGCGCCGCGGCGCAATGGCTGCACCGCCGTGATATCGCCCTGGCGCGCTTCTGCCAACAGCGAGCCGATGGTGAGCTGGGCCGGGGACAGCGCGACATCGATGCGGCTGTCCTGCAGCAAATCGACATAACGCGAACGGTTGATGATGGCGATGACCTTGCGCGCCCCCATTTGCCGCGCCAGCAAGCCGGACATGATGTTGTCTTCGTCGTCCGAGGTCAGCGCCAGATAAAGGTCAGTTTGTGCAATCTGTTCCGAATCGAGCAGCGTTTCGCTGGTGGCGTCACCATGCAGCACCAGCGTGCGTGCCAACTCGGTGCCCAGCCATTCCGAGCGTACCGCACTGCTTTCCAGCACCTTGACTTGATAATCTTTCTGCAACGCTTTGGCGAGGCGGAAACCCACGTTGCCGCCGCCGGCAATCAGGATACGTTCGATCGGCCGCTCTTGCGTGTGCAGCGCTTCGATCACCTTGCGCATTTTTTTTGGTGGGCGCCAGCACAAAGACTTCGTCGCCAGCATGCAGCACGGTGTCGCCATCGGGACGGATATAGCGGTTGTCGCGATAGACCCCGACCACACGCCGATCTACATCGCCCAGCACGCTATTGAATTCCTGTAGCGATTTGTCGCACATGGGCGCATTGGCCGTTACGCGCACCACCACCATCTGCACCAGCTTCTCGGCAAAATCCAGGACCTGCAAGGCCTCGGGCATCTTGATCAGCCGCACCAGGTAGTCGGTTACGATCTGCGCCGGGGTGATGACCTGGCTGATGGCAAAGCCGACGTCTTCGGACAGCATTTCTTCAAACGCGAGGATTTCGGTATTGCGGATGCGGGCAATGCGGGTGGGCACACGAAATAACTGATAGGCCATTTTGCAGGCCACCATATTCAGCTCATCGGTGGGGGTGACGGCCAGTAATAACTCGGCGTCTTCGGCGCCAGCCTCGCGCAAGACCTGCGGGTTGATGGCCGAGCCTGAACCGCGCGTAAATCAAGGCGGGAACTCAGCGGTTTGAGATTGGCGGGGTTGTCATCGACGATGGTGACATTGTGGTGTTCAAACACCAGCTGTTCGGCCACGGTAGCGCCGACCCGGCCGGCGCCGAGAATCAGGATATTGGACACGTTGCAGCGTCTCTTGGCTAGGTGCATGAAAAAAAACGGGAAGCTGCAATGCAACTTCCCGTTCAGACTAGCACAGCGCCAGCAGGCTGGCGGCCGTGTGCGATCAGTCTTCCTCGATCACTTTGTTCTTTTTTTTGGGCATGGTCACACCCAACTGCTTGAGCTTGCGATACAAGTGCGTGCGTTCCAGCCCGATACGCTCGGCCACGCGGCTCATATTGCCGCCGGAAAGCTCGATCTGGCGCTCGAGATAATACTTTTCGAACTGATCGCGCGCTTCACGCAATGGCAGATTCATATCTACCGCCGACAAGGCCGGGGCCGGGGCAGCAATCTGTGCCGCGACACCATCTACGCCAGGCGAAAACTGCGACAGGATGCGCGACACCGGATTGATATCGATCTCGCCATCGCGGCAAGACAAGGCCAGACTTTTGACCACATTGGTCAGCTCGTCCAGGTTGCCGGGCCAGTCCTGTTGCGCCAGTAATTGCAGCGCGCCATGGCTGAACCGACGCGGACCCAGTTTGTGCTGGGCCACGGTATCGGCCAGGATCGATTCGGCAATCCGTGGAATATCTTCTTTGTGTTCGCGCAAGCCCGGCACCGGCACGATCCACTGCGACAACTGGCGGAACAGCTCGGGGTCAAGATCGCCACTCAGTTGATCGAGCGGACGGCTGCTGGCCGAAACCAGGCGCACTTTCATTTTCTCAAGCTTGCCCAGCACCGATTTCAGGCCCGCCTGCGCCCGCGTATCCAGATAAGCCAGATCGCGCAGGAACAAGGTGCCGCCGGATGCTTTGTTCAGCAGCTCTTGCGGTGCCAGCGCGAATTCTTCATTCGAGAACGGCGCCACAAACGGCTTGCCATCGGGCGTCATATAACGACCACAGAACTCGAAGCCGACGCCGGGTGGGCCGATCAACAGCACCGGGGCGTTTTGCGTTTGCGCGGCCTGCAGCATGCGCGTGAGTTCGCGGATATGTTCGCTCTCGCCCAGTTTGCTCAGGGTGACGACCGGTCGGGGCGCCTCCTGAACCAGGTTGACGGCGCGTTTGACCGTCGCCAGCAACTTGGCAAGGCCAATGGGTTTTTCAAGGAAGTCCAACGCGCCGATCCGCGTGGCTTCTACTGCAGTGTCGATCGTGGCGTGCCCCGACATCATCACCACTGGCATGGTCAGCTGCCCATTGCGGGCCCATTCCTTCAGCAGGGTGACGCCGTCGGTATCCGGCATCCAGATGTCCAGCAATACAAGGCGCGGCTGCGCCTGATTGCGCAGACGCCGGGCCGCCTCGGCGTTTTCCGCCACGGCGACGCTATAACCTTCGTCTTGCAGAATTTCCGATAACAACTCACGAATGCCGATTTCATCATCGACAACCAGAATGTCCTGACTATGCAACTTCAATCCTCCACCAGCGGCAGATCAATACGAACATAGGCGCCGCCACCATCACGGTTTCCCGCCTGAATACGACCGTGGTGCTCATCAATGATTTTTTTTAACTATCGCCAGACCTAAGCCTGTGCCTTTTGTTTTGTCGTTATGTATGGCTCGAACACGCGTGGGAGTATATCGGGTTGAAAGCCGTTTCCACTGTCTTCCACTACGAGTCGGGCAAATTTATCGGTTTTTTTACCAGCCGAACGCAAATGCGAGGGGCGGTTTTTTTTCAGGATGAGCGGTCACTGCGGTGACCGCATCCTGCGCGTTCTGTAACAAGTTGTGGATGACCTGGCGCAAATGCGTGGCGTCCCCCAGCACTTCGAGCGCACCTTCTGCGGTGTCTTCCACGCGTACCGGCACTGCAGCGGCTTCATACAGTACCAGTATTTCGTGCAGCAATTCGCGCAGATCCAAGGGCTTCTTCTTGCCGGTGGGTTTGCGCGAGTAATCGCGGAACGCATCCACCATCTGTTTTAGTGCAGAAACCTGCTTAACAATAGTCTGTGTATTGCGTGCCAGCATGTCCTGGCCCGCCGGGTCGAGCTTGTCGGCCAGCTTCAGGCCCAGGCGTTCGGCGGCCAGCTGGATCGGCGTAAGCGGGTTCTTGATTTCGTGTGCCAGCCGCCGTGCCACTTCGCCCCAGGCCGCATCGCGCTGGGCCGAGATCAGATCGGTAATGTCATCAAACACCACCAGGTAACCGCTGGCGGCGCCCTCGGTCACTTTGAGGCGGGTGCCGCGCATTTGCAGAATGCGATTCTGTTCGGCTACTTCCACTTCTTGCTGCCAGTGTTCTTCGGTGCCGGTAAAGCCGGAAATCATTTGCTGGCTAAGCGTGGCCAGCGCGGGATACACACTGGGCCAGCGTTCTAACGGCAGCGTGCGCAATTGCGCCGGGTCGATACTCAGAATGCGCAAAGCGCTCTGGTTGGTCGATGCCAACACCCATTGATCGTTAAACGACAATACCCCGGCCGTTAGCGAACCGAGCATGGCTTCGAGATAGGCATTGGCGGCTTCCTGCTCGGCCTGGTGCTGTTCCAGCGAGGCGCGCGCATCGGCCAGTTGCCGTGTCATACGGTTAAACGAGTGCGTGAGAATGCCGAGCTCATCGCGACTGATCACCGGCTGCCGCTGCGAATAATCGCCCGCCGCAACGGCGCGCGTGGCCTCGGCCAGCACCGAAAGCGGCGCCGCCAGTTTGTCAGATAGATAAATCGCCAAGGCCACGGCACCGAGCAGGGCCATCAACAAGGCCAGCGTCAGTGTCAGGCTATAGATGAGCTTGAGGCCCTGGCGCGATTGCGAGAGCTGTTTGTAATCGGCACGGACCTGTTCGACCAGCTCGGCGTCTTCGGCCAGCGCTTTCGGGATGGGTTGGCGTAGCTGCAGAATCCGTGCGCGCTCGGACAAACCGGTGTCATGCACCGGTATCATCACCCGCATCATCAAGCCCTGATCGCTATCGGTCTCCAGCGTTTTGACCGGCGCCTGCATCGCCTGACGCAGCTGGCTGCGCTCCGGAATAGTCGGAAACAAACCGGCGTTTTCATTACCGATGTGGGCAAGGGTCTGGCCGGTTTCGTCAAACAGGCTGATTTCCTGCACCCCGATCTGATCCCGCAAACGGGTCAGTCGCGATAGCACTGCTGAGCCGTTCTCGTCATGGATTTCCAGCGCAATGACGCGCGCTTTGCGTAGCAGATCGGTTTGCTGGAAATCGATGGCGTTATGGCCCAGGTTAAGGCCGCGATCCAGCGCCTTTTCCACCCGGACGTCAAACCAGGTTTCGATCGAGCGATTCAGAAACTGCACCGACAGCGTATACACCAGCGCTCCGGGTAATACCGCTACCAGCGAAAACATCAAGACCATGCGCAGCGTCAGGCGCGAGCCAAACACTTTGCCTTTGACTGCCTTGAGCAACTGACGCAAACGCAGGCCAACCAGCACGATCATGCTGACCAGCATCAGGCCATTGATCGCCAGCAGACCTTGGTAATAGCGGGCAAACGCCGAGGTATTGCCCGAGGCGGTCGCCAGCAAAAAAACAGCAGGATGGTGCCCAGCGACCCCAGAATAAGCAGGCTACGCCGCATCAGTGCGTATCCTCCTCGTTATGCAGGCTGAAGTCGGTCCATTGCGATTCCAGCTGCCAGTCGCTATGGCCCAACGCAGTCAGCTGAAAAGTTTTGGGCAACTGCGACATATCCAGGCGCAAGCGCATACGGCCTGCCAGGTCGTCTTTATCGCGTGCCAGCGAGGTGTCTTGCAGCACGCCCCAGTCACGCAACACGCCGAGCGCAGCCAGTGCCTGGTCGAGCGAGCTGAAGCTGCGATAAAAGCTGCCCAGATGCAGCCGGTACTGGCGCGACAAGGCGTGATAGCTCAGGCGGTAAGTCAGCGTGGCGGTGGGGGCAAACCAGTCAGAAAGCTGGCGATACCACGAATAGGTGCGCGGGCGCGTCAGCTGGAATTCATAGACGAAGGGCAGGCTCAAGCCATTGGCGAGCGCGTCTTCAAGGGTGGGGGTAAGGGTGACGATAAAGCGGCCGGACAGCTCGATCTGGTTTTCGCCATAGGCGGCGGCAGTCTGCGTGGCCTTGATGGTGCCGGGCTCAGCCCAGGCCGTCGGCATCCCCGTCACCATCAAAAGCCAGACCAGCAGCAAGCCGCACCACGAACGGGTGCGGCGTGACCACTTAGCGGGCTTTTTTGAAAAAAAAGGGCGTAATAAAAACCATCGTGCTCCGGGTTCGGCAAGAGCTGACCGTCGTCGGCTGTTCCCACGTTCACCGGCAGGCGCTGTGCATCGGCGTTACGCGCCGCGAAGGCAGCTGCCTGATCCTTGTTCTCAGCCGGGAATATCGAGCACGTAGCATAGAGGAGTTTGCCGCCCGGAGCCACCAAACCCCACAGCGCATCCAGCATTACGGCTTGTTGTTGCGCAAACTGGACAATATCTTCCGGCCGCCGCAACCATTTGATATCCGGATGACGGCGTGCCACGCCACTGGCCGAGCACGGCACGTCGGCCAGCACGCGATCAAACGGCGTGCATCCCACCATTCTTTGGGGCGCGAGGCGTCGCCGCGCACCAGTTTTGCCGACAGACCCAGGCGTTGCAGATTGTCGCCCACGCGCGTCAAGCGCTGGGCATCGCTATCAACAGCGGTGAGGTCGAGCGTGGCGGTTTCCAGCAAATGCCCGGTTTTGCCGCCCGGTGCGGAACACGCGTCCAGCACGCGCATGCCGTCGTGCACATCCAGCAACTGAGCGGCATATTGCGCGCCCAGATCTTGCACCGAAACCAGGCCATCAAAAAAAGCCAGGCAAGCGATCAACGCCAACGGGATAACGCAGGCGGATGGCGTCTTTGCCGGTTACCGTGCTTCGAGGCTGGCTTCGGCCAACAGCGCCATATATTGCTCCACGCTGCTGCGATGCCGATTTACGCGCAGGGTGAGCGGCGGATGCTGGTTGCCGGCGTTGAGAATGCTTTCCCAATGCTCGGGCCAGGCTTCACGCATGGCATTGACCCACCATTGCGGATGCGACCACTTGCCATAATCGTTATGGCGCGCTTCGTTCAGGATGGTGTCGCGACGGCGCAAAAAAGTTACGCAGGATGGCATTGACCAGGCCTTTGCCCTGGCCCGAGCCGGTATGCGACGCCACTTTGACGGCATGGTCGACCACGCTGTAGGGCGCTGCACGGGTGAACTGCAACTGATACAGGCACACCAGCAACAAGGCTTTGAGCGCCGGTTCATGCACCGGTTTGTTCAGCAGCAATTTGAGCGTGTTATCGAGCAGGCCGAAGTGGCGCAGCGTGCCGTAGCTCAGGTCCTGAATGGCACCGCGTTGTTGCGGGCGCAAATCAGGCATGGCCTTCCAGAGCTCGCTCAGCGCCTCAGTCAGGGTTTGCCCGGCCAGCACGGCGCTCAGCGATTGGGATGCGTATTTTTTTGCGTTGCGAACATACTTACTCGTGGTTGATCAGGATTTCGCCGCGCGCGATGGCCTGCAAGCGCGCAATGCGCTCTTCGGTGCGCGGATGGGTACGGAACAGATCAGACAATCCACCGCCATGCAGCGGGTTCATGATCATCATCTGCGCCGTGGCAGGATGTGCTTCGGCAACGGGCATCGGAATGCCCGAAGCATAGTATTCGATCTTGCGTAGCGCTTCGGCCAGGGCCAGCGGATCGCCAGAGATCCGCGCGCCGCCTGCGTCAGCGCCAAATTCACGCGCCCGCGAGATGGCCATCTGGATCACCGACGCCGCCAGCGGCGCCAGGATGGCCACCGCAATCCCGACGACGGGATTCACCGAGCGGCCGTTCTCATCGCGCCCGCCAAAGAACATGGCAAAGTTGGCCAGCGCCGAAATTGCCCCGGCCATGGTGGCGCTGATGGTCGAAATCAGAATATCGCGGTGTTTGACGTGCGCCAGTTCATGCGCCATCACACCGCGCAATTCGCGGTGCGACAACATGCGCATGATGCCGGTGGTACATGCCACGGCGGCATTTTCCGGGTTGCGGCCGGTGGCAAAGGCATTGGGTTGGTCCTCTTCAATCACATACACCCGGGGCATGGGCAGATTGGCGTTGGCCGCCAGTTCGCGCACCATTGCTACCAGCTCGGGTGCGGTGTGGTCGTCGACGGGGTGCGCGTTATACATGCGCAACACCATCTTGTCGGAATTCCAGTAGGCAAACAGATTCATGCCGCCGCCAAACAGCAACGCCAGCAACATGCCGCTGCGGCCGCCAATCAAACCACCGATCAGTCCGAACAGCGCCACGATCGCGGCCATCAGCATGGTCGTTTTAATCCAGTTATTCATATGAGCCTCGAGTGCCCGGGGGAGACCGGCGCAAGTTGACAGTGCCTGCCTTTACGCAGTGCGAAGGCGAGCGATTTTTTTTCTGGGCTGTCGTACGCTGCGGCGCACCACAGCCTTCAGCATAGATTGCCTTGGTCAGGAAAAAAATTCAACGATTGCCCATCGGTATGCTGCAATGCGTTGCACTGCAGCAGCGAGTTTGCCTTAGCTGCCCAGTACGCTGCCCAGCGGCAGGGCGTTGCCAGCCAGAAACGCCGCCGCATCCATGCGTTTGCTACCGGCTTTCTGCAATTCGGTTACGGCCAGCGCAGCGTCGCCGCAGGCTACAACTACGCCGTCTTTGCTGGCAGCAAGCACTGTGCCAGGCGTACCGCTGGCGCTGACTGGCGTAGCGCGCCACAGCTTGAGTGGCTCGCCGGCCCAGGTGGTTTGCGCCGAAGGGAAGGGATTGAAGGCGCGGATCATGCGGTCCAGCGTCAGGGCGGGCAGGGTCCAGTCGATTGCCGATTCTTCTTTGCGCAATTTTTTTTCGGCATAGGTCACGCCGTCTACGGGCTGCGGCTGGCGTTGTTGTTGCAGGGCGGGTAGATCGGCCAGTGCGGCGACGATGGCGCTGGCACCGGCTGCGGCCAGTTTGTCGTGCAGGCTGGCGGCGTTGTCAGTCGGCAAAATCGCCACCGGATGCATGCTGAGCATGTCGCCGGTATCCAGCCCCGCGTCCATTTGCATGATGGTGATGCCGGTTTCGGCATCGCCCGCCAGAATGGCACGCTGGATCGGCGCTGCACCACGCCAGCGCGGCAGCAAAGAGCCGTGGATATTCAGGCAACCCAGGCGTGGGATATCCAGCACCGCTTGCGGCAGGATCAGGCCGTAGGCCGCCACCACCATCAAATCAGCGCCGACCGCATGCAAGGGCGCTTGCTGCTCAGCGCTGCGTAACTTCTCGGGTTGATACACCGGCAGATTGTGTTGCAGTGCCACTTGCTTGACCGCCGAGGGGGTCAGCTTCATGCCGCGGCCCGCGGGGCGGTCGGGTTGAGTCAGCACCATGGCGATCTCGTGGCCCGCTTCGATCAGCGCTTTAAGCGCGCTGGCGGCAAATTCGGGCGTACCGGCAAAAATCAGTTTCATGCTGCATGACTCCAGGCAGGGCAGGGTATTTCAGGTTCCGGGCGGGCGGTACGAAATGCAACGGCCGGGCGCGCAGATGAATGCGGCCCGGCCGTTGTATTTTTTTGATCGCAATCAGACGTTGGCGCGTTGCGATTTTTTCAGCTTCTGCACAATGCGGTTAAGCTTGAGCCGCGACAGTTTTTTCTACAAATACTTTGCCTTCCAGATGATCCATTTCGTGCTGGATGCAAACTGCCAGTAAGCCATCGGCAGATAATTTGAATTCTTTACCGTTGCGATCAAGCGCAGAAACGCGAATGTGTTCAGCGCGTTGCACTTCTTCGTAAATACCTGGAACAGAAAGGCAACCCTCTTCCGAATTGCAGCTGCCGTCCATCTCAAGAATCCGGGGGTTGATCAGGACAAGCAAATCATCTTTGCTTTCAGAAATATCAATTGTGATAAGACGTTCATGCACATTGACCTGCGTGGCGGCAAGGCCGATGCCAGGTGCGGCGTACATGGTTTCCGCCATATCATCGATCAGTTGTTGCAGTTTGTCGTCAAACACGGTGACCGGTTTTGCCACCGTGTGTAAACGATCATCGGGATACTGCAGGATATTCAGGATTGCCATGTTTGCTTGCGGCTCAAAAAAGTTTGTATGCAGAATCTGCTGCGATTCGAATCAAATATGAAGAAACAACTTACCGCTCAGGGTTTTAATAGTTGTTTCCCCGGAACCGCGATACCTTGCGGCTCCCCGATTTTTTTTCATCCGGCAATACGTTGCCAGATTTGATGGGTTTGACCATGCGTAAAACAATTATATCTCTACTTTTCGCCATCAGCGGTGTCGCTGGTCTGGCGCATGCCGATACGCTGGCGATGCAAGACAACGCACCCGACCGGTATGTGGTGGTCAAGGGCGATACCTTGTGGGCGATTTCGGGGCATTTTCTCAAGCAACCGTGGCGCTGGCCCGAAATCTGGCAACTGAACAAGGAAGAGATCAAAAACCCGCACTGGATCTATCCAGGCGACGTGGTCTTGCTCGACCGCACGGGTGGCACACCGCGTTTGCGTTTGCTTAAAGGCTCAACTGGGGGCGCTCGCAACGAAGTCAAGTTGTCGCCGTCGGGTCGGATTACCCCGCTGGATAACAACGCCGTGCCCAGCATCCCGTTGTTGGCCATCCGTCCCTTCCTTAACAAGCCGCTGGTTATCGAAGAAAACGAGCTGCTGAACGCACCGCGCGTGGCGGCCGGCCCGGATGAGCGTGTGGTATTTGCCGTCGGCGACCGCGTATACGCAGTGAATCTGAACGGCAAGGAAGGCGAAATCTGGCAAGCCTATCGCCCCGGGGCGCCGTTGATTGATCCGGATGATCCCGAGCACAAACGCGTGATCGGGCATCAGGTGGATTATCTGGGCGACCTGCGTCTGGAGAAGAGTGCCGACGTCTCTACCCTGCACGTGTTGTCGTCGAAAGAAGAAATCGGCGAGGGCGCCCGACTGGTGCGCGCCACTGAAGAAACCTATATGAACTACGCGCCGCATGCGCCGGCGCAAAAAAAGTAACGGGCAAAGTGGTTTCCGCCTACGGCGGTGTGGCCGACGCAGGCCCCTACACCACGCTGGTGATTAACCGTGGTTCGGCCGACGGGCTGGATATCGGTTCGGTCATGGTCACCTGGAAAGCCGGGCGGCCCATCAAGAAAGAAGACAAGAACGAGCCGGATCGCGTTACGCCGCCGGAACAAAGTGGCAACTTGTTCGTCTACCGCGTGTTCCCGCACTTTTCTTACGGACTGTTGATGGATAGCACGTTGCCTGTAAATGTGGCCGATGAGGTGACATCGCCTTGACGCACGACGACGCGGACCTGGCCGCCTGGCTACGGTTCGCGCTTGTGCCCGGTATCGGGTTACGCCGCCAGCTGATTCTGTTGCAAGCCCTGGGCTCGCCGCAGAATGTGCTGGCGGCGTCGTTTGGAACGCTCAGCAAAACGCTGGCCGAACCGGATAAGGCACAAGCCTTTATTGATTTTGCCGCTGGCCCCGAACCGGCGCTGGTGGCGCAGACGCGCGCATGGCTGGCCCAGCAGGGCCACCGCATGGTGTGTCTGGGCGATGACGCCTATCCCCCACAATTCCTGGAATTACCCGACGCACCGCTGTTCTTCTTTTGCAAAGGGCGCGTCGAGCTGTTGGCGCAGCAGCGCTGGCCATCGTGGGCAGTCGCAATGCCACGCCGGGCGCTATCGAAAATGCTGAGCGCTTTGCCGAAACGCTGAGCGCGTCCGGCATGACCGTGGTCAGCGG
>BBFD01000050.1 GCA_001313065.1 Silvimonas sp. JCM 19000 | reverse complement strand
CCACGCCTGCTGCGTGCCGCCGGGTTTTGTTTTTTTTGCTGCGCCGCTGGCGGCGCGCCCATGTCGGTGCTTACATGCGCTTGGCCCGCGCCCGGGCGTGGCCCGCCTTGCCGATGGCCTTCCATTTCTGCCCCGCCTCCTGCCGTTGCAATACCGTCATCTGGCTGCGCCGGATCTCGCGCAGCAGCTTGTGATAATTGCGCAGCCGATCCGCATCCACCGCATCGCGCACCGCGCAGCCCGGTTCGTCCTGATGCTGGCAATCACGAAAGCGGCACAGCGGCGCCAGTGCATCGATATCGGCAAAACTGGCGCTGACATCGTCGACATCCGCATCCGCACGCCAGGTGCGCAAACCGGGCGTATCAATCACGCAGCGCCGCCAGGCAAACGATGCAAAGAACGCGCGGTGGTGGTGTGTCGACCGCGGCTATCGCCTGCACGCACTGCGCCGGTGATCTGGCTGCTGGTGTCGAGCAGGGTATTGGTCAGCGTGGATTTGCCGGCGCCGCTGGAACCCAACAGGACGAGGGTCTGCCCATCACCCAGCACGGCGCCAACTCAGCCGTGCCTGACCGGACAAACCATTCAAGGCGACCAGGGGCACTGACGCGGGCAGACGGGCGCGCAATTCGGCAATGCGCTCCGGCACCTGTTGGCCAATATCTGCCTTGCTGAGCACCACCACCGCCTGTACCCCGGCCGCGTGGGTCAAGGCCAGATAGCGCTCCAGCCGACGCGGGTTGTAGTCGTGATCCAGGCCCATGACCAACAAAGCGGTATCGACATTGCTGACCAAAGGCTGGCGACTGCCATCGCTGGCGCGCCGCGCTAACTGGCTGAGCGGCGGTACCCGGGCGGCAATCCAGATTTCGGTCAGGGCATTGGTTTGCGCCAACGCCCAGTCCCCTACCGCCAACGGCGTTCCTGCGCGCTGCAAATCGGCCGCCAGCCACGGCAGGATGCGCGCGTGATGCTCGGTCAGGCCGTCGTGCACGGTCAGTTGGTCGCGCTGGATTTCAATCACGCGTGCCAGATGGACGTCGGGCAGGGCGGCTTCAGGCAGGGCGTAAACATGGTTAATCAAACTCTGGCTCAGGCCGATGGCCTGCAAACGAGCGTATTCAATCGCAATCATGATGTGCGTCATTCCACGTTTATGCGCTCGCACAGTGGCGAGCGAACACTACGCCAGACGTGGCAAAGGCATCACGTGGCATAGCAGCAAAAGTGAGAAGTCGGCAGGCCGCGACCAGGCGCTGCGTCCGCAATCAAGTTGCGAGCGGCACCGCGCTGTGAGGAATCAGTGCGTGTGGGTAACGCGCGTTTGCTTATGCCAGCAAGGCCACAAACAAAAAAAACGAGCGCCCGATCAGGCAGCGGCCGACAGGAGGGTGTGATCAGCTTGAGCCATGGCAATCTCCTGTGGACGTGGGGGAAAAGAGCGGCCAGTCTGCGCGGCGCTGACGAAGTGCGTCAAGGATGCGTACGCAGACCGGCGTATTTTTTGCGACAGTGAGAATGGGCCGCGCTCAACGCATCAGTGCGCGAAAACGCGGCGAACCGTCGGGCAAATCGCCATGAAACATATCCGCTGGCCGCACCCACAGCGCCCGCGCGTGGGGCCACAAATGCTCGTAAACCGTCATAGCCTCGCCTGTTTCAGAATGAGTGGCCGTACCCAGTTCGCGGTAAAAAAACCGCCTTTGTAGTGTTGGTGGGTGGCAAGTTGGCGTGCTTCGGATTCGGTCATGACAGACGGCCCGCAAAGGTCAAAACGCGCATCATGGCGGCTGCTGCGCGGCGCCGCAAGCATGGCTTATACGTCGCGTCATAGCAGTTGGTGACTAAAACACAAGCTGTTGATTTATATCAATTATTAAGAATGTTCTGCTACTCCGCTCGTCTTTCCAGAATACAGAAATACGCTGTCTAAAACGGTCAGCTGCGTACGCTGCAAAGGTTGTGCCCGTAACCAACCTGTGGAGTGCAGTCATGAAAATCTCGACCTTGATCGGCGGTACCGCTTTTGCAATGTGCATGAGCGGCGCGTGGGCTAACAGCTTTTATCTGAGCATCAGCGGCGTACAAGGCAACGCGGCGCTGGCCAAACCGCCAGCCGATGCACCCAGCGGCTTGTTTGGCATCAGCAGCTTTGCGTGGGGCGTTACCAACAACGTCAGCACCGGCGTGGGTGGCGGTGGCAGCGCCGGCAAAGCCAGCGGCGCCAAATTAAGCTGGAGCCAAAGCCTGGGCAGCTCGTTTATTGATCTGCTCAAAGATAGCGTCAGCGGCAAACACGTGCCCGAAGCCAACCTCTACATCCTGGGCGCGGGTGAGGCCAAAAAATACGCCGTTGTTCGAGATGTCGTTTGACGATGTGCTCATCTCGTCGCTGCAATTAACTGGCGCGAATGGTGCGGCGGCGGTGGCCGGGGCGTTTGCGTGGAATGTGGTCACCATCAAACAATGGACGCAAAACCCGGACGGCAGCATCGGCGACCCGCGCAGCGTCACCTGGAACCTCAGCAAAAAAACACCATCACCGGCAATAGCGATGTGCTGGCGTCCTTCTTCGCCTTCGAAGCCGCCGCCCCGGTGCCGGAGCCCGAAACCTGGGCTTTGATCGGGCTGGGCGCTGTGGCGCTGACGGCGCGGCAATGGCGACGCAGCAAGGCATTGACGGCATAAGCCAGAAGACGCGTTGCCCCTGCGGGGGCAACGTTTTCAACATTACGATCCGTCAGCCAAACGCTTGATTACCTTGATATGGCGCTTGATGATCCGCTCGGCCAATTCCTCGCACGTGGGTAATACGCCCGGTTGTGAGCCGAGAACAGGGGGATTCTCTGCACGATATTCGTGCGCATTTGCAGAAGTGATTTTGGGTCTATTGGATACGGGCTTAAGCCATAATCGGCGGCAGTTTTTTTTCATGTTGGTGTATCGGGGAAATGCTGGAGCCAAGTCTTGCATGTACTTGCCGCTTAGCCCTGAGAATTCCGCGGCACTTTGCCGTCGCAGTGCATTCCGTCTTTATGCGATCAGCAAGAAAACCTGGTTCGATCTACCCCACCACAACCACGCCCACCCGCCGTTGCGCAGCAACAAGGCAACGCCACAGGCACGCCAGCGGCATCTCCTGAGCGCGAGAAGGTAGGAGACCGGGTTTATGGGCTCCGACTGAACGTCGCGTCCGCGGAGCGGCAGCTGCAAATCCTGGTTATGCAGACGGTTAGTCTCGGCTTTTGACCTTATCCCTTCTGCGCAGCTTTATCGCGCGGAGGGTCGCCTTTCTTTTGGTTACTTTGCTTTGGCGAGACAAAGAAAAGTGACGTGCTCCCGGGCACCCCCGGGTATCAAAAAAATGCGCCGCAGGCTAAGCGGTTAAGGTCTGTTCGGCATATGCCGAACGTCAAAAAATGCGCCGCAGGCAAAGACTTTGCCTGGTTTTCCCAATTACGCGGCCACCCGCCCCATCCGATCCACAATCCGCGCCAACGCCCGGATCGCCCGCTCCACCTCGGGCGTATACGGCAGCCCCACGCTCAGCCGGATAAAGTGATCAAACCGTGTCGAATTGGAAAACATCATCCCCGGCGCAATGCGGATGCCTGATCCAGCCCGCGCTCAAACACCTCGCGTGAGGAAATCTGGTCGGGCAGTTCCACCCACAGCCCCAGCCCGCCAGAAGGCACGCTCAGCCGCGTTTCTTCCGGAAAATACGCCGCGACTGCATCGGCCAGTTGCAAGCGCTGGGTGCGCAGATGCTGACGCAGGCGGCGCAGATGGCGCTCGTACGCGGGTGTGGCCATATAGTCGGCCAGCACCAGTTGGTTAAGCGCCTCGTTGGGCCGCGTCTGTGCGTATTTCAGCATCTGGCAGCGCGCCAGCCATTTGCCCGGCGCAATCCAGCCAGGCGCATGCCCGGCGACACCACCTTGTGCAGCGAGGCGCAATGGATGACGTTGCCGCTTTTGTCCCAGGCTTTAAGCGCGCGCAGCGGCACGTCGTCGTTGGTGAGCGACGAATAGGTGTCATCTTCGATCAGCGCAATGTCGCGCTGCTCGCACCACGCCACCAGCGCTTGCTTGGTGGTATCGGGCATGATGCTGCCCAAGGGATTCTGGAAGTTGGGGACCACCACCACGGCTTTCAGATCGGGATAGTTTCCGCCGCGCGTTGCAATGCTTCCAGCGACATGCCGGTTTGCGGGCTGGTGGGGATTTCCAACGCGCGCATGCCCAGCGTTTCCAGAATCTGCAGCAAGCCAAAGAAAGTGGGCGACTCTACCGCAATCACATCGCCCGGTTGCGCCACTGCGCGCAAGGCCAGGTTGAGCGCCTCGACGCAGCCGTGTGCCACGATAATGTCATCGGCAGTGAGCTGCATGCCGTGCGTGAGCGCGCGCTGCGCCAGTGTGCGGCGGAACGACATCTCACCGTTGTGCGGCGCGTTCTCGCCAAACAGCATCGGCTTTTGCCGCAGCACGCGTTGGGCGGTGCGGCTGAGTGCCTCGTTGGGATACAGCGCCGGCGCACCGCAGGCACCGCCCAGGTTGATCTGTACCTCTGCTTGCAGGCTACGCGCGGTGACGGCGGAAACACGTTCGTGGATACCCACGTATTGCGCTGGATCGGCAATTTGTTGGGTCGGCTCGATGGCCGGCGCTAATGCGCGAGTGCGGGCGCGTACAAAATAGCCTGAGCGCGGTCGCGCTTCGAGCACGCCTTGTTGTTCCAGTTCGCGGCAGGCTTGCAACGCCGTCGACAAGCTCACGCCGTGACGTGACATCAGCGTGCGCACGCTGGGCATGCGTGCACCCACGCGAGAGTGCCGTTGTCGATGGCGTTGAGATAGTGGTTCGCCAGTTGGCGATAGAGCGGGAGAGGGTCCATGCGGCTCATTATCAGTCGCCGTCAGCTCACCACACACATACAGATAATTTGAGATTGGACCGGAACAGATGGCGTATTCCATCGGCATTACGCCATCTGTTGCGGCTGGCGCGCGGTTAGCGCATCTGCAAGCGGCTGCGCTGCTGGCCCTGCGCATCAAAATTGGCGTCATCCAGCCAGCGCTCAAACTCGGTCTGCAGGGCGGGCCATTCGCTGTCGATAATCGAATACCAATCGGTATCGCGATTGCGGCCTTTGTTGACGGTGGCCTGGCGGAAAGTGCCCTCGAAGGTAAAACCCAGTCGCTCGGCCGCGGCTTTGGAAGGCAGATTAAGGCTGTTGCACTTCCATTCATAGCGCCGATAGCCCAGCGCGAACGCGTTGCGCATAAACAGGAACATCGCCGCCGTCGCCAGCTTGCTGCGTTGGAGCGCGGGCGCAAAACTGAGCCAGCCGATTTCGATACTGCCCGCGTCCGGCGCGATGCGCAGATAAGCCGCCATGCCCAATGCCTTGCCGCTGGCGGCGTCGACAATGGCGTAATACTGCGGATCGCGCGCGTCTCGCGGCTGCGCACGCAATCGACAAAAGCGGCTTGATCGGCGAAGGGGCCGACGGTCAGGTAGGTCCAGGTTTTGCCTTGCGGGTCAGCCAGAAACGCCTGCCACAAACTATCGGCGTGCTGTGCGGCGTTGAGCGGTTCCAGCCTGCAGCCGTAGCCGCTGATGAGTTCATGCGGCGGATGCACCGGCGGCTTCCAGTCAGGGACGGCAACGCCGAGTGGTTGACCGAATTCGTTGGTGTACGTGGGCATGCAGGCACCGGCAGCAATGAGAGAGCGGCCAGTCTAGCAGCGGCACGGCGGGCTGCATCGGTACAGATGGGCCGCCTGGCCGTGATACAGCTGCCGCTCAGACGCCGATGGCCGCCAACATCAAGAAGGCGGCAAACAACACAAAATGCGTCAGGCCTTCGATGGCATTGGTTTCGCCGTCATGCAGGTTGATGGCCGCCGCCAGCAAGGTCAGCAGTGCCATCACCGTTTGCACGGGCGTCAGCGCCATAAAGATCGGTTCGCCGCGGATCAGCGCCAGGCCCTCGATCACCGGCACGGTCAGAATCACGGTCGATAGCGAGGCACCGAGCGCAATGTTCACCACGCCTTGCATGCGGTTGCCCAAGGCGGCGCGCAAGGCGGTCAGGATTTCCGGGCTGGCCGAAATCACCGCCACCACCAGCGCCGCGGTAATCGGCGGCACGCCCGTGCCTTTAAGCCCTGAATCCAGCAGCACCGCCATCGCTTCAGCCAGCACGCCTATCAACACCAGACCTGCAATCATGATCGCGGCCGAGGCTTTGACATTGCCGTGCTCGCCTTCTTCTTCGGCGTGGCCGTGTTTGCTGCCGTATTTGTAATTGAAGAAATACGAGTGTTTGCCGGTTTGCAGGCGCAAGAACATCGCGTACATCACCACCATCACGATGATGGTAAACACCGACCATGCGCGCCAGTGCGGCTCGGGGATGAACTCGGGCACGATCATCGACACGCCCATGGCCGTCAGGATCATCACCACATAGGTATTGCCGGAATCCAGGTTGTACGGTTGCTCGCCGTGCTTAAGCCCGCCGAGGATGGCGGCCAGACCCAGAATGCCGTTGATATCGAGCATCACCGCCGAATACACCGTGTCGCGCATCAGCGTGGGCGAGGGCGCGTGGCTGAGCATGATGGCCAGGATGACCACCTCCACCAGCACCGCCGACAGCGTCAGAATCATCGTGCCGTAGGGTTCGCCGACTTTTTTTTCGGCCAGTACTTCGGCGTGGTGCGCCACGCGCAAGGCGGCCAGCAAGATGGCGCCAATCAACACCACCGCGCCAATCAATGCGGGCGTCTGGCCCATATTTAGTAGCGTGTGTTCCAGCGGATACGCCACCAGCGCGACAATCAGCGCCAGTAGCAGAAACTTCTCTTGTTTCAGGGCAAGCATGGATGCGAGTTTTCCGGACGATAGACAGGGTGATGGCCGCTGGTTGCGGCTCTGCACAGCAGTGTAGGGGGCGGCCTGTTACCCGGCAAATGCGACGTGTTACGTGCGCGGCCCGCCCGGTCAGCAGCCGGGCCCGGCTCTTGGTCCCACATAGTTAGTCCCACATATCGCGCATGCTGCTTTTCAGATCCACCAGCGCCTGCCGGCCCTGCGGCGTTTTCTCGGCGTTGTATTCCGGAATCGGCCAGGCTTTGCGGCCAAACAAGGGCGTCAGGCTTTCCGGGATAAACCGCGTCCGCCCGGCAAACACATGCTGATCGCCATAACGGCTTTGCTGACCGATATAAAAACGCTGCGGCACGATGATTTCGAGATGATCTTTGGCCCGCGTCATCGCCACATAGGCCAGGCGCCGTTCTTCTTCGATTTCGGCCTCGCTGCCGGTGGCCAGGTCGGACGGCAAACACCCATCGACCGCGTTGAGCAGATATACCGCGTTCCATTCCTGGCCTTTGGCGGAATGGATGGTCGACAGGATCAGATAATCCTCGTCGATCAGCGGCGGGCCGGCTTCATCGCTGGTGGCGTCGGGCGGATCGAGCGTCAGTTCGGTCAGAAAGCGTTGGCGGCTGGGGTAGGTGGCGGCGATGCGCGCCAGTTGGTCGATATCGCCCTGGCGAATCGCGGCATCTTCGTAGTTGTGCGCCAGCAACGGCGCATACCAGGCGCAGACGCTGTCAAATTCAGCGGGCCACGGCGTGCCGCCGGGCAAGGTGGCCTGCGCCAGTTGCTGAAAGCGCGCCCAATGTTCGCTGGCCGCGCCCGGCACATCCAGATGCAGAATGCCGTCCAGCACGTCTTGCATGCTGGCTAGCGCATCGAGCATGTTCGACGCGGTTTTGGGGCCGACACCGGGCAGCATTTGCAGCACGCGAAAACCACAAACGCGATCGCGCGGGTTTTCCAGCCAGCGCAGCACCGAGATCACATCCTTGACGTGGCTGGACGCCAGAAACTTGAGGCCGCCAAACTTAACGAACGGCACATTGCGCCGCGTCAGTTCGATCTCCAGCCGCGCGCTGTGATGCGAGGCGCGAAACAGCACCGCCTGGTTTTTTAAGCGAGATGCCGGCTTCGCGCCGGTCCAGGATTTGCTGCGCCACGTACGCGGCTGATCGACCTCATCGCCTACCGTCACCAGCAGTGGTTTCTCGGCGCTTTCGCGCTTGCTCCACAGCGTTTTGCTGAACAGTTCGTTGGAGAGGCCGATCACCGCATTGGCGGCTTCGAGGATGGGTTGGGTGGAACGGTAATTCTGTTCCAGCTTGATCACCTGCGCGGGCGGCGAAAACTGTTCAGGAAAATCCAGAATATTGCGCACCGTCGCGCCGCGGAAGGCGTAGATCGATTGCGCATCGTCGCCCACCACGGTCAGGCCGCGGCCATCGGGCTTGAGCGCCAGCAGCACGGTGGCTTGCAGCGGATTGGTGTCTTGATATTCATCGACCAGGATATGGTCAAAGCGCGTGCCCAGTTCCTCGGCAATCTGCGGCACTGCCACCATGCGCGCCCAATACAACAGCAGATCGTCGTAATCGAGCACGTTTTGCGCTTGCTTGGCTTCGACGTAACCGCGAAACAGGCGCTTGAGTTCGTTTTCCCACTCGACGGCCCAGCTGAAACTGCGTTGCAGCACATCGGCCAGCGGCGCGCGCGTGTTGATGACGGCGGAGTAGATGGCGAGGCAAGTGGCCTTGGCCGGAAAGCGTTTTTTCTTTGCTGGCCAGGCCCAGTTCGTTGCGTACCAGGTTCATCAGATCGGCCGCGTCTTCGCGATCATGGATGGTAAAGCTCACATCCAGCCCGATCTGCGGCGCGTATTCGCGCAGCAAGCGCGCGCCGATGCCATGGAAAGTGCCCGCCCAATTCAGTTTGATTTGCGCCAGCCGCGCGTGCGTATTGCCGATCTGGCGCACGATGCGCTCGGCCCGGCGCGCCATTTCTTCGGCGCCGCGACGCGAGAAGGTGAGCAGCAAAATTGAATCGGGCGCCGCGCCTTCGATCAGCAAATGCGCCACGCGATGCGCCAGCGTGTTGGTTTTGCCCGAGCCTGCCCCCGCGATCACCAGCAGCGGGCCGTTGCCTTTTTTTCTGCCGCGGCGGGGCCGGTGCCAAACTCGGCGGCACTGCGTTGTGCCGGGTTCAGGCGATCCAGATAGTGGGGAGCGAGCGTAGCGGTATCAGACACGGCGATAGACATTATCGTAAGCGGCAACGGCGCATTATAGAACGCTTGTTCTCTGATCGGCGCACCATCGGGCGGGCGACGCGGCATTGCTGACATTGCGGCGCGCTGGTTACAAAAAAACGCGCCACGTCGGGTGCTTTGTGGATGGACTGGTGCGTCCAGTCTTAGCAGAATGGGCGTTTTGCAGAACAGCGCCTTACGGCACAAGGTCATCACATGGGTGAGAAGAAACGCAAACTGGCCGCAGGCAATGTCGCGGTCGCCACCGGCCCCGCAGAGCGCGCGCAACAAGTGGTGGTACAAGGTTTGCAGGTGCATCGCCAAGGGCGGCTGGCCGATGCGCTGGCGCTTTATCAAAAAAAAGCGCTGACCATCAAGCCCGACCACGCCGAAGCCATCCATTACCAAGGCCTGGCGCTGGCTAGCATGGGCCAGGGCGCAGTGGGCGCAGCTTTGTTGCAGAAGTCGCTGGCGCTGGCACCCGACCATGCCGAATTCCATTTCAATACCGCGCAGTTTCTGCGCCCGCATGACCCGTTTGCTGCGGCCACGCATTTCTATCGCGCCCATGAAATCGCCCCAGCCGACCCCCTGTATGCGCTGGGCTACGCCGAACATTTGCTGACCAAACCCGACGCCCCGGCCGCGCTCGAGGTGTTGCTGAGCACCGCGCGGCTGGCGATGGAAGACTTTGCCCTGGCCGAGCGTATTGTGGCGCTGGCGTACGAGCTGGACCAGGTCGAAATCGCCAGCGAATTTGCCGCCCGCGCGCGCACGCTGAAGCCCGAAGACGAAGGCAAATTCCGCGTCGGTTTTGCGCGCCGCAAGCGGGCGTCAAGCCGGTGGAGACCACCTTGTCGGCGGCTGATTTAAAAGCCGATATGGATGACGCACAGCTGGCGCAGTTTGTGGCCGAGCGCGATCTGCATGTGATTGATAACGTCATGGCGGACCCCGTGGCATGGCGTGAACACGCGCTGGCGCAAGAATTCCATGCCCAGGTTTATGCCGGGCAAAACTATCCTGGCGTGCAAACCGAAGGCCAGCCGGCCGAAGCCACCATGCAGTTGTTGGCCAATGTGCTGGGCCGCACCGTCAAATGGTCGTCGCCGGATAACGGTGCGTTTCGAGTCAGCTTTGCGGAATCGGAAGCGCGCACCGATATCCACATCGATAACGAAGCCGAAGATGGCAGCCGCTGCTACGCCGCCGTGCTGTATCTGAACGCGCCCGAGCATTGCCATGGCGGCACCATGTTCTGGCGGCATCAGGAAACCGGCTGGCAAAAGCGCCCGCTGGATAGTGAACTGGCCGCAGCGGGCTACGCGGGGCTGGCCGATTTCCATGCGCGCTGCTTATCCAACGACCGCAGCCAGCCGTTTAACGAACTGGCCGCCCGCCGCGCCACGTGGACGCCCACCGCTGAGCTGCCGATGCAATCCAACCGGCTGGTGACGTATCGCGGCGATTACTATCACTCGCTGAGCAATGTGTTTGGCTCGACCATGCAGGATGGGCGACTGGTGCAGCTGTTTTTTTTCTTTGATGTGGTTTGATGGCTGCGCCGGGTTCGACGCAAATTTGAGCAACGTTGCCTTGGGTGGCTACGGTTTGCGTTTGGCGCGCGGGTGGGTGCTGTCGTAGGTTTTGGCCAGCACTTGCCAGTCCAGATGCGTATAGACCTGGGTGGTCGATAGATTCTGGTGCCCCAGCAATTCCTGCACCGCGCGCAGATCGCCCGAGCTTTGCAGCAAATGGGTGGCGCAACTGTGGCGTAGTTTGTGCGGGAATAACGGTTCGGTCAGCCCCAGCCGTTCTTCCCACGTTTTAAGTCGCGCGCGCACGGCGCGGGTGGTCAGACCTTTACCCAGCTTGCTGACAAACACGGTGGTGCAATCGGGCGACGCCCATAGCCCGCGATAGCTCAGCCAGTGCTGCAGCGCCTCGATTGCTTTGCTGCCGATGGGCACCTGGCGGGTTTTATTGCCCTTGCCGGTTACGCGGGCCAGGCCGCTGCGCAAGTCCAGATCCGGCAAGCTGATGCTCACCAGCTCCGACACCCGCAAGCCCGAGGAATACGCCAGCTCGCAAATGGCCTTGTCGCGCGCTGAAATTGTGTCGTCGTCGGGCAGATGGTCGAGCAAACCGGCGGCGCTGTCGGTGCTCATGGTTTTGGGCAGGCGCTGGCGCTTTTTTGGGTGAGCGTACGCTGGCGGCCGGATTGGCGGCCCATCCCAGATCGCGCGTCATCAGCTTGAAGAACGTACGCCACGCCGATAGCGCGCGGCCTATCGTATAAGCGGACAGATTGCGCGACGCCAATTGCCGCACAAAGGCGCGGATTTCCAGCGGGCCGAGCTTGGATAGCTCGCGCTCGCCCGCCAGTTCGATCAGCAACTGCAAATCGCGCGCATACGCCTGGCGCGTGTGCGCACTGGCGCCGCGTTCACCGCTCAGGTAGCGATCAAAGCGGGCCAGCAGATCGGCGTGCATGCTGCTTATTCGGCCACGGGCAGCGTGGTGCTGACCGGCGCGGTGTGCGGTACCACGCGGCGCACTGCGGCGGACACCAGCTCGGACAGGCGCTGCAAATACAGCGTGCCCATATCGGGGTAAAAGCGCTCGGCGTCCGGGCTGGCCATCACCATAATGCCGAACGGTTCTTCGCCGGTTTTAAGCGCAAACAGCGCAAACGAACGCAACTCGACGCCTTCGTCTTCAAACCAGGCCGTCACTTCATCCGTCACATACGGGCCGCAATACGGCGACACCAGATTGGCGGCCAGCTTGTGCACGGCTTCGGCCACCGGGGCAAATTCGCGCAGATGGCGGTCGGACGTGGGCAGCCACAAACGTAATGCCACATGCGGCACCAGAAAGCGTTCTTTCAGATGGTATTCCAGCGTGCCGATAATGCTGCCGAGGTCATCGGCCTGCATCAGGCTTACCGTCAGGCCATGCAGCATGTCCGAGATGACGTCGTTTTCTTCACCAAATTGCAGCAGCTCGCCCAGACGTACTTCCAGCGCGCGGTTTTTTTTGTCGCGCAGCGTTTGCAACTGGCGCTCGGCCAGCGAGACCGCCTGGCCATGGTGGCTGTGCGGCACAAAAAAATATCGGCGACTTCGTCGGCGTAATCATCAAAAAAACCCGGGTTGCTTTGCAACCACGTCATTACCTCATGCGCTTGCATGGTGTGTTCCTGGTTAGGTCTGCGCGCTGGGGCGCTTGTTCAGATTTCTACAGTGCCCTGGAAAACCGTGACGGCCGAGCCGGTCATCAGCACCGGCTGGCCGGGGCCGCGCCAGGTGATATCGACGTTGCCGCCGCGAGTGGTGACGGTGACGGTTGCATCCAGCAGCCCACGGCGGATACCGCTCACCACCGCCGCGCAAGCGCCAGTGCCGCACGCGATGGTTTCGCCCACACCGCGTTCATACACCCGCAAACGCACGGCATTGCGCGACAGAATCTGCATAAAGCCGGCGTTAACGCGCGCCGGAAACCGCGGGTGGTATTCAATCAACGGGCCCTGGCGTTCGACCACGCCATCGTCGATATCGGCCAGCACTTGCACTGCATGCGGGTTGCCCATCGACACCACGCTGACGCTGACGGTTTCGTCGCCCACTTGCAGCGGATGTTCGATCTGGTCTTCGTCGGCCACAAACGGAATCTGGCGCGGGGCAAAGCGCGGTTCGCCCATATCGACGGTAACCAGGCCATTGGCCTCCAGCCTGGGCTTGATGATGCCGGTGGCCACTTCCACCGAAATTTCGGTTTTGTCGGTCAGGCCGCGCTCGGTGACATAACGCACAAAACAGCGCGCGCCGTTGCCGCATTGCTCCACTTCGCCACCGTCGTTATTAAAGATGCGATAGCGGAAATCATGGGCCGGGTCGGTTGGCTTTTCCACCAGCAAAAGCTGGTCAAAGCCGATGCCAAAATGGCGATCGCCCAGCTGCCGGATTTGCTCCGGGGTGAGCGTAAACGGCTGGTTGATGCCATCGAGCACGATAAAGTCGTTGCCGAGGCCCTGCATTTTGGTAAACGAAAGCGTCATGGCTGGGTAACGTCGCCTGAAAATAAGAACAATCTGTATGGACTATGCCGTGTCTTGCGCGCGACGGCTAGGCAAGCAGCCGGGCATAGTCGATCTTGATACACCGATCCATCACCACCACCAGCCCGGCATCCTGGGCGCGTTGCGCCGCGGCTTCGTTAACAATGCCCAGCTGGATCCAGATCGCCGGGGCCTTGATGGCGATGGCTTCGTCCACCACCGCGTCGATTTCTTCGGCGCGCCGGAACACGTTAACCAGATCCACCGGGCCGGGAATGCTGGCCAGATCGGGGTACGCTTTCTCGCCCAGTACCTCGGCCACCAGCGGCCGCACCGGCACAATCTGATAACCCGCGCGTTGCATTACTTGCGACACGCCATAGCTGGGGCGATCGGGCTTGGGCGACAGACCCACCACGGCAATACGGCGCACGCGCTGCAACAGCGCGCGGATTTCGGCATCGGACGGATTGCGGAACATGGTGGGCTCCGGGGATGAGTTAACGCGGCAAATTAACGGCTGAGCACCAGCACGGCATCGGCTTCTACCACAGCGCCTTTGGGCAATGCGGCGGCCTGGATGGCGGCGCGGGCGGGGAAGGGCTCGCTGAAATACTCGGTCATGATTTCGTTAAGGCGGGCAAAGTTGGCCAGGTCGGTGACAAACACGCCCAGTTTGACGATATCGGACAAATCGCCACCGGCCGCTTGCGCCACTGCGCGCAGGTTTTTGAACACTTGATGCGCTTGCGCTTCAAAGCCCTCGACCAGCACATTGCTGACCGGGTCCAGCCCGATCTGGCCCGACAAATACACGGTATCGCCCACGCGCACGGCTTGCGAATACGGGCCGACGGCTTTGGGGGCGGCGTCGCTATGGATGATGGTCTTGCTCATGGGGGCTCCGGCTCAGTCGTTAGGATTGCGAGGTGGAAAGGCAAGCGGGCAGTTTACCTGCCGCTCGGCATGGATGGAAACGCCTGCTGGCTATGCCAGCGCGGTGGGCCCGCTGACTTCACGCAACATCCAGCGCGCGGCGTATTCGGCGTGCAGCTGCGCGGTATCAAACAGCGGTAGCGCGCTATCGGCCTGAGTCAGCAACAAACCGATTTCGGTGCAGCCGAGGATGATGCCTTCCGCGCCTTGCAAAGTCAGCGTGGCGATCTCTTGTTGATAGATAGCGCGCGAGGTGGGCTCGACGATGCCTTTGACCAGCTCGTCATAGATGATGCGATGCACGACATCGCGGCCGTCTTCATCCGGCACCAGAATCTGCAGGCCATTTTCGCGCAATGGCTTGTGCAGAAAATCCTGTTCCATCGTATAGCGCGTGCCCAGCAAACCCAGTTTGACCAGCCCGGCTTGCGCCACGGCGGCGGCGGTGCAATCGGCGATATGCAACAGCGGGATATCGATGGCGGCTTCGATGATCGGCGCCACTTTGTGCATGGTGTTGGCGCAAATCACCAGGCCTTCGGCACCGGCCGCTTGCAGTTTGACGGCGGCCGCCGCCAGCAACGCGCCCGCTTCATCCCATGCGCCAGCGCGCTGCAAGGCTTCGATCTCGGCAAAATCCACCGAGTGCAGCAGCAGTCGCGCACTGTGCACACCGCCCAGGCGCTGGCCGACAATGCGATTGATGGTCTGGTAATAGCTGACCGTGGATTCCCAACTCATACCGCCCAGAAGGCCTAGCGTGCGCATAAAGACGTGGTCCGTGTGGATGACGGCTTATCCTGCCACGGAAACGCGCGTTTGGGCACGCCAGCGCTGCGCTCAATCGGGTAGGAAGCGCTCCAGCAAGGTATTGAGAAAACGCTGGCCACGCAGGGTGGGGCGGATGCGGTGGAGGTCGTTGGGGTCGCGCTCCAGCAAGCCATCCGCCGTGGCGCGTTCGATTTCGTGGATCACGCGCGTTAACGGCAGGCCGGTGCGTTGGGTAAACAGATCCAGATCAAAGCCATCCACCAGGCGCAGCGCGTTGAGCATGAACTCAAATGGCAGTTGCTCCAGCGTCACTTGTTCTTCGGTTTGCACTGCGTTGCCCGCGGCCATTTGCGCCAGATATTCGCCGGGCTGCTTGTAGCGCATCTGGCGAATGATGCGATCGTGAAAACTGATCTTGCCGTGCGCGCCCGCGCCGATGCCGATGTAATCGCCAAATTTCCAGTAATTAAGGTTGTGTTTAGCCTGGCGGCCCGGGCGGCAAAAGGCGCTGGTCTCGTAATGTTCAAAGCCGGCGTTAGCCAGATGCTGCTCGATGGCTTCCTGCATATCGGCGGCGGTGTCGTCGTCGGGCAAGGCCGGGGGATAGCGATGGAACAGCGTGTTGGGTTCCAGCGTTAAGTGGTAGGCCGATAAATGCGTGGGGCCCGCGGCAATGGCGGTATCGATATCGCTGAGCGCTTGCGCCAGCGTTTGCTGCGGCAGCGCATACATGATGTCGAGGTTGAAGTTATCGAAATGACGCTTGGCGATTTCGATGGCCTTATGGGCTTCGTCATCGTTATGGATGCGGCCCAATGCCTGCAGATGGCCCGCATTAAAGCTCTGGATGCCGATCGAAAGCCGGTTGATGCCGGCAGCGCGATATCCGGCGAATTTGTCCGCCTCAAACGTGCCGGGGTTGGCTTCCATGGTGATTTCAGCATCAGGCTGCAAGCGTACGCGCGCCCGGATGCCTGCCAGCAATTGCTCCATTGCTTCTGCCGAGAACAGGCTGGGCGTGCCGCCGCCCATAAAAATGGTGCTGACCTGGCGACCCCAGGTCAGCGGCAGACAGGTTTCCAGATCGCGTAATAGCGCGTCGATGTATTGCGCCTCCGGCACGCCTTCGCGCAACGTGTGCGAATTGAAATCGCAGTACGGGCATTTTTTTTAACGCACCACGGAAAGTGGATATACAGCGCTAACGGCGGCAGCGCGGTCATCTGCCAGGTGCTGCTGGAAACGGGCATCGAAATGGATTGCATGGGGCGGGTTCTGCTTTTGCGGTACAGCGGGTGAAAGAGGGGCGGAGGATTCCAGCGCGATCACAGCGGCGGCATATAGCCGGTCAGCAAGGCGTGCGCCCAGTCGGGACGATTACGCGCGCTGGCAGCGGCCGCCGCTTTGGCGTGGTCATACGGCACCGCCAGTAATTCGGCGTGCCAGGCTTTATCGATACATTCGCAGATGGCATAGCGCGCATGCGGGCTGCCGTTTTCAATCAGATGAAAATGCGGCTGGTCGTCGTCATACGCGGGCAAGCCCACGCTGCCCGGGTTAACAATCAGCTGGCCGCTTGCTGTGCTGACCACCCGTGGCACATGGGTATGGCCACAAGCGATCAGACGCGCGTCGGTGTCGCCGAGCCGCGCTGTGATTTCGGCCGCAGTTGCCAGGCGCACGCCGCCCGGTTCGACTGTTTCCAGCAAATAATGCAGATCGCTGTCTGGCGTGCCGTGGCAGAGCAACACTTGCGGTCCCAGCCTTGCGGTCTGCGGCAAGCCCGCCATCCACTTCAATACTGCGGCGTTAAGTTGGCTATGGGCATAGACATCAGACGGGCCCCGCCGGGCCGGATCAAAATCCAGCAACTGGCGCTCATGATTGCCCGCCAGATGGATCCACGGCTGGCGCATCAAAAAATTCTGCGGTTTCCAGCGGCCAGAGCGGACCGGACAAACTATCGCCCAGGTTAACCACCGTGCTGACGCCGCGCCGGTGCACGTCGCGCAACACGGCTTCCAGCGCCGGCAGATTGCCGTGGATATCCGAAACCAGTGCGAACTTCATGTTTGCCTCCTGCCGGACGACAGTCAGCGGCCCGCCCACGGGTTGGCCAGCCGGTCGACCATCTGGTGCAGGAGTTCGCGCATCTGGTTCTCGGAGACTTCCATCAACAGCCCGTCTTCGAGCGCATCCTGCATTTGCTGAGCGATTTCATCGAGGTTTTCGTTCATCACCTTCACTTTCTCGGTGCACGACACCACGCTGCCATCATCGCGCCGATAAATCGCCCAACGCTTTTCATCACTCATCGCTTAAAAAACCTTCCTGACGCAATTTTTTTTCAATCAGCACGGCCAAGGCCCTGCCTCGATGCGAGATGGGGCCTTTTTTCATCGACGGACAACTGGGCCACGGTGCGATCGAGTTCGGGAATATAAAACAGCGGGTCGTAACCAAAGCCGCCTTCGCCGCGCGGCGCATTCAGCAGCACGCCATGCAGGCTGCCGTCGGCGATCACCGGTTGCGGATCGTCGGCGTGGCGCACCAGCACCAGCGCGGCGTAATACCAGGCTCGCCGATCGGACTGCCCGGCATATCGGCCAGCACTTTTTTGTTATTAGCCGCATCGGATTTGGGTTCGCCGGCATAACGCGCCGACAACACGCCGGGCGCGCCGCCCAACGCCGCCACGCAAATGCCGGAATCGTCGGCCAGCGCGGGCAAGCCGGTGATGCGCGCGGCGTGGCGCGCCTTGGTCAGCGCGTTTTCGATAAAGGTGAAATACGGTTCTTCGGCCTCGGGCACGCCGAGTTCGCCTTGCGGCACGATCTCGAGTTCGAGCGGTGCGAACAAACGTTGGAATTCACGGACTTTGCCCGCGTTATTGCTGGCGAGAACGATGCGTTGCATAGGTGGGATGAATCCAGTGTGGCGGGGCCGAAAGGAAAAAAAAGCGCGAAAGCCGCAGGCGGCATTTTCGCGCTTTATCGGGGCGGGTGTCACCAGGCGGGGCGGCTTAATCGGCCAGCGG
>BBFD01000049.1 GCA_001313065.1 Silvimonas sp. JCM 19000 | reverse complement strand
GGCGACGGTCCGGTGCGCCTGGTGGTGGCCGAAGATTCATGGGTACAGATTACTGATGCCAGCGGCACGCGCCTGGTGGGTAATCTGCTCAAGTCGGGCACAGACCGCAGCTTTGGCGGCACGGGCCCGTATCACATCAAGATTGGCAACGCGCCCGGCACCAAGCTGTATCTGCACGGCCAGGAAGTCGATCTGACCCCGTATATCAAGAACAATGTGGCAACGCTGGAACTGAAATAAGCGGTTCTACTCCAGGCAGAAATCATGATTACCGATAGCATTCCTCGTCGTCCCACGCGCCAGGTGCGCGTGGGCAATGTCTGGATAGGCAGCGATCATCCGATCGTGGTCCAGTCCATGACCAATACCGATACCGTTGATGCCGTCGGCACTGCGCAGCAGATTTACGATCTGTGGCGCGCCGGTTCGGAGATGGTGCGCATTACCGTTAATAGCCCGGAGGCCGCCTCGCAAGTGGCGCGCATCCGCGACATTCTCGCCGCCAAGGGCTGTGAGGTGCCGATTGTGGGTGACTTCCACTTTAACGGTGACCGTCTGCTGCGTGATTACCCGGAATGTGCCGAGCGTTGGCCAAATACCGCATCAACCCGGGCAATGTGGGCAAGGGCTCGAAAAAAGGACGAGAAGTTTGCGTTCATGATCGAAAAAAGCCATTGAGTACGACAAACCAGTACGCATTGGCGTTAACTGGGGCTCGCTCGATCAGGCGTTGGCTGTGCGCTTGATGGACGAAAACTCAAAGCTGGCGCAGCCGCTGCCTGCCGACGCTGTAATGCGCGAGGCGCTGATCCGTTCCGCGCTGGATTCAGCGGCGCAAGCGGTCAGCTGGGGTCTGGCACAAGACAAGATCATCCTGTCGTGCAAGGTGTCGCACGTGCAGGATCTGATCAAGGTCTACCGCGATCTGGCGGGCCGCTGCGATTATCCGCTACACCTGGGTTTGACCGAAGCCGGCATGGGCTCGAAAGGCATCGTGCATCGTCGGCCGCGCTGGCGGTGCTGATGCAGGACGGCTTTGGCGACACCATCCGTATTTCCTTGACGCCAGAACCCGGCGGTGACCGCGCGCGTGAAGTGATTGTGGCGCAAGAACTGTTGCAAACCATGGGCTTGCGTTCGTTTACGCCACTGGTGACGGCGTGTCCAGGCTGCGGCCGCACCACCTCAACCGTATTCCAGGAACTGGCGCAGGGCATCCAGCAATATCTGCGCGAGCAAATGCCGATCTGGCGTCTGCAATATCCTGGCGTGGAAGACCTCAAGGTGGCGGTGATGGGCTGTGTGGTGAATGGCCCGGGCGAATCCAAGCTGGCCGATATCGGCATCAGCTTGCCCGGCACCGGCGAAGTGCCGGTGTGTCCGGTGTATGTGGATGGCGAAAAAAACCGTCACGCTGAAGGGCGATCGGGTGACCGAAGAATTTCTCGCCATCGTGCAGGATTATGTGGTGACGCGTTACCAGGAAGGCGGCGCCAAGCGTCGCGAAACCGCCGCACCCCGCAGTATTCCGCTTAAACAAATCTGACCGCTGCGCGCCGCCTGAGCTTGGGCGGCGCGTGTCTTTACCCATACCGGATTGATCAAATGAGTAAAAAACATCGAGGCGTTCGCGGCATGAATGACGCGCTGCCCGTCGTTACCAAGGGCGCACCGATCGCCACCCCGGCCTGGCTGTTTCTGGAAAACGTGGCGCGCGAATGGCTCAATGCTTATGGCTACAAGCAGATCCGCACCCCCATCGTCGAATCGACCGATCTGTTTGTGCGCGGCGTGGGTGAGCACACCGATATTGTTGAAAAAAGAAATGTACTCGTTTGAGGACAAGCTCAACGGCGAACGCCTGACGCTGCGCCCGGAAGGCACGGCCGGCACGGTGCGCGCATGCATCGAGCACGGCCTGCTGTACAACCAGACCCAGCGTCTGTGGTACATCGGCCAGATGTATCGGCACGAGCGGCCGCAAAAAAAAGGCGCTATCGCCAGTTTCATCAGATCGGCGCGGAAGCATTTGGCTTTGAAGGCCCGGATGTCGACGCCGAACAAATCGTGATGATGGCCGATTTTTTTCAAACGCCTGGGCTTGACCGGCCTGACGCTGGAGCTCAACACCCTGGGCGAAGTCAGTGAACGCGCGGCGCATCGAGCTGAGCTGATCAAGTATCTCGAAGGCTTCAAGGCGCAGCTGGACGAAGATGGGCAGCGCCGCCTGTATACCAATCCTTTGCGCGTGCTGGATACCAAGAACCCGGCGCTGCAAGAAATGGCGAACAACGCGCCGCGTCTGCTCGACTTCCTCGGTGAGAAATCACGCGCGCACTTTGAAGGCTGAAGGCCTTGCTGGAAGCGGCGGGCGTGGCTTATGTGATCAACCCGCGCCTGGTGCGTGGCCTTGATTATTACAATCTGACCGTGTTCGAGTGGACCACCACCGAGTTGGGCACGCAGGCCACGGTGGGTGGCGGCGGTCGCTACGATGGTCTGGTCGAACAACTGGGTGGCAAGCCTTGTACCGGCGTGGGTTTTGGTCTTGGCATCGAACGTCTGCTGCTGTTGCTGGAAGCGCAGGGGATCGTCGCCCCGGCCGCCGTGCCCGATGTTTATCTGGTGCATAGCGGCGAAACCACCGCGACTGCTGCGTTTACCCTGGCGCACACGCTGCGGCAGCAGGGTCTGGCGGTGGTGCTCAATTGCGGTGGGGGCAGCTTCAAATCCCAGTTCAAGAAAGCCGACGCCAGCGGTGCGCGCTTTGCCATCGTGCTGGGGGATGAAGAAGTCGCCAACGGCACGGCCAACCTCAAAACCTGACCGGGGCAGAGGCAGGCGCGCAAGTGACGCTGCCGAGCGCGGACCTGCTGGCCAGAATTCGGGCATAATCCCGAGAGTTTGCGGTCTCTACAGAATAACGACGGGCGATCCACGTATCGCTGATACAGGAATTGATGATGGCTTTTGATCTGCAAGAACAAGAACAGATTGCCCAGTTAAAAGGTTGGTGGGCCGATTGGGGCAAATACCTGACCACGGCCGCTGCCGTTGCACTGATCGCCTATGGCGGTTGGACCGGCTACAACAGCTGGCGCGATAGCCAGGCCGCTGCTGCTGCCGATCTGTATGGCCAGCTCGAAGCACAATTGGGTGGCGATGCCGCCAAAGTGCGTGAAAGCGCCGACAAGATCAAAGCGCAGTACGGCGACAGCGCCTATGCCTCGCGCGCTGCCTTGCTGGCTGCCAAAGCCAGCGTGCGTGCCAACGATTACAAGAATGCACAGACGCAGCTGGAGTGGGTGGTTGCGCATGCCAAAGAAGCGGAAGTGCGCGATGCAGGCCGTTTGCGCCTGTCCGCTGTGTTGCTGGATCAAAAGGCGTATGACGAAGCCGTAAAGGCATTGGGCGGTCGTGAAGTTGACACCAATGCGGGCTTGTTTGCCGAGTCGCGCGGCGATGTACTGGCCGCTAAAGGCGACAACAATGCGGCACGTGACGCATACAAAGAAGCGCTAGCCAAGTTAGCGAAAGACGCGCCCAATGCGAAGTTCGTCCAAGTAAAACTTGAAGCTCTCGGAAACGCCTGATCATGTCTTTGCACCGTAGAAACACCCTCCGTAGCGTTGCGCTGGCCACGCTGACTGCCGCTGTGCTGGCCGCTTGCGCCGCCCCGAGCAATGCCCCTGAACCATCAAAGCTGCCTGTGGTGACCAATCAGGTCAACGTGGCTGTGCAGTGGAAGCTCAGTGCGGGTAGTAGCACCAGCTATCGCTATCTGCCTGCGCGCCTGGCAGTAGCCTGGTCGTTGCGGGAGGTCCTGACCGCCTGGGTATGTATCAGCTGGCCGACGGCCGTCGCGAATGGGACGTGCGCTTGCCGCAAGCCATCGCCGGTGGCGTGGGCGCGGGCGAGGGTGTGATTGCGGTGGGTACGCTCAAGGGCGTGTTGCTGGCTTATGACGCGCAAGGCAAGTTGTTGTGGCAAGGCCAGGCCAGCAGCGAAATCATCGCGCCGCCGGCCGTAGGTCATGGTGTAGTGCTGGTGCGTACCGGTGACGGTAAGGTCGCTGCGTTTGATGCGGCCGATGGCAAGCTCAAGTGGCAGTTCCAGCGCCAGATGCCGGCGCTGACCATGCGCAACTACGCGCTATCGTCATTGATGGCGGTTACGCCTATGCCGGTATGCCGGGCGGTCGTCTGGTGGCGCTGGCCACGGCGATGGCCGTGTACTGTGGGATAGCCCGGTGGCCGTGCCAAGGGCGCCACCGAAGTCGAACGCGTCTCCGACGTAGTGGCTGCGCCCGCCGTGGCCGGTGGTATTGTTTGCGCCGTGTCTTATCAAGGCGCGTCACTTGTTTCGACAAGGTGAACGGCTCGGTGCAATGGTCGCGTGAGACTCCAGCTTTGCCGGACTGGCGATTGATGGCGGGCATGTGTATGTGACCAACGATCAGGGCCATGTGCTGGCCTATGAGCGTGACACCGGCCGCAACGTCTGGACGCAAGAAAAAAACTGTTTGCTCGCACGGTGGGCGCGCCCGCCCTGCTGGCAGGTAATGTGGCGGTGGCCGACTATCAAGGCTATATCCACCTTCTGAACACCGATACTGGTGAATTTGTGGCTCAGCTCCGTACGGACGACAGCCGCATTGCCGCCGCTCCTCAAACCTGGGAAGACCATCTGATCGTACAGTCACAAAAAAGGTGACGTATTCTCGGTGGGCGTTAAGTAAATAAAGTAGAAGCATGAAGCCAACCATTGCCCTTGTCGGCGCCGAATGTGGTAAATCCACGCTGTTCAACCGGCTGACCAAAACGCGTGATGCGCTGGTCGCCGACTATCCGGGCCTGACCCGTGATCGCCACTACGGCCATGGCCGTGTGGGCGATCGGCCGTATCTGGTCGTCGATACCGGGGGCTTCGAGCCTGTGGTCGACGACGGCATCATGCATGAGATGGCCCGCCAGACCTTGCAGGCCATCGATGAAGCCGACGCCATTATCTTTATCGTTGATGGCCGCTCCGGCTTGACCCCGCAAGACAAGATCATTGCGCAGCGTCTGCGCCAGACCCAACGCCCGGTGTATGTGGCGGTGAACAAGGTCGAAGGCATGACGCGCTCGGTGGTGACCGCCGAGTTCTTCGAGCTGGGTCTGGGCGACCCGGGCGCCATCTCCGCCTCGCATGGCGAAGGCGTGCGCGAAATGATCAACGAAGTGCTGGAGCTGTTCCCGGTCGAGGAAGAAGAGGAAGAGGCCAATCATCCAAAGTTTGCCGTGATCGGCCGTCCCAACGTGGGCAAGTCGACCCTGGTCAACGCCGTGCTGGGCGAAGAGCGCGTGATTGCGTTTGACGAGCCGGGCACCACCCGTGATTCGGTCTATATCGACTTTGATCGCGGCGACAAAAAAAATACACCATCATTGACACCGCGGGCGTACGCCGTCGCGGCAAGATCGATGAAGCCATCGAGAAATTCTCGGTGGTCAAAACCATGCAGGCGATTGAAGACGCCAACGTGGTGGTGCTGGTGCTCGATGCCACGCAAGAAGTGTCGGACCAGGATGCGCGTCTTGCCAGCTTTGCGCTGGAAGCCGGCCGTGCCATGGTCGTCGCCGTCAACAAATGGGAAGCCGCCAACCTGGAGCAGCGCGAAATCATCAAGCGTGAAGTGCTGCGCAAGGTGGGCTTTCTGTCGTTCGCCCAGTTCCATTACATCTCGGCGCTGAAGGGTCAGGGTCTGGCCGAATTGTTCAAGTCGATCGATCAGGCCTACCACGCCGCGATGATCAAGATTCCGACGCCCAAACTGACGCGCGCCCTGCAATTGGCCATCGAACGGCAACAGCCCCCTTTGGCTGGCAAGATTCGCCCCAAGTTACGTTATGCCCACCAGGGTGGTACCAATCCGCCCGTGGTGGTGATCCATGGCAACGCGTTGGAGAAGGTGCCCGCCGTGTACTGGCGTTATCTGGAATCCACGTTTGTGAAGACGTTCAAGCTGCAAGGCACGCCGTTGCGGGTGCAGTTCAAGCTGGGCGATAACCCGTATCAAGAAAAAAAGAAGAAGTGTCGCGCTCCAAGCCGGGTCTGGTGGCGACGCGTAAGGCAAAGGTCGCAGAGAAAGCGAAGTTCAAGCAGCGCTTGGCGGCAAAGAAAGGGCAGTAAGCAGCATGGCGCGACTTGCATGCCCAAGGCGCGCCAGTACTGTGATGTAGCGTGTGATCGGTTGAACTCTGGCATTGTCTGGTCAGACCGCTGGACCGCCTGCATTGCAGTGCAGCATGGCTTCCGATGGACGGGCGGCACGGTCGTTCCGCCTATTGGCAGCTAACGCATTTTGTACTATAAGCGTAAGACAGGCTTTAGAAAGCAGAGCAAATCAGGCTGATACACACAGTCCTTTGACCGCCAAACAATAACGCATCGGAGAAAAAAACAATGAGTACCAAGGGGCAAATGCTACAAGACCCGTTTTTTTTGAACATCCTTCGTAAAGAACACGTGCCGGTTTACATCTATCTGGTTAACGGCATCAAGCTGCAGGGCCAGATCGAATCGTTTGACCAATATGTGGTGCTGCTGCGCAACAACGTCACCCAGATGGTCTACAAGCATGCCATTTCGACTGTGGTGCCGTCGCGCCCGGTCAATATTCCGCATGAGCATCCGCAGCAAGCCAGCGTTGCTGCTACGCCGGAAGCCTGATCGCTTCGTTTTGCGACCAGACCTGAGCCCCGGTGGTTACCGCCGGGGCTTTGTCGTCCAGGGCTTCGCTATCATTATTTATCGCGCGCGTTACACGCCGCTTTCATGAGACACATACCCCTCTATGTTTGATCGCCACAAGGGCGGAGATCGTGCCGTCCTGGTTTGCCTTGATTTTGGCGAGCCGGATTACCGGGATGGCCAGGAAGAATTTGTCCAGTTGGTCACTTCGGCAGGTGTAACCCCGCTGGCCGTGGTTGAAGGCAAGCGTAGTCGGCCTGATCCGGCTTATTTTGCCGGCACCGGCAAGGTGGAAGAGATTGCCGAAGCGGTGCGTGCGCATGAGGCCGAACTGGTGATCTTTAACCATCAGTTATCCCCCGCGCAGGAGCGTAACCTCGAGCGCGCCATGCAATGTCGCGTTATCGACCGCACCACGCTGATCCTCGACATCTTTGCGCAGCGCGCTCGCACAGCCGAAGGCAAATTGCAGGTGGAGCTGGCGCAGTTGTCCCATATCGCCACGCGTCTCGTGCGCGGCTGGACTCACCTTGAGCGCCAGAAGGGCGGTATCGGCTTGCGTGGCCCCGGCGAAACCCAGCTGGAAACCGACCGCCGTCTACTCGGCATCCGCGTCAAACGCCTGAAGGCGCAGCTGGAAACCGTACAGCGCCAGCGTGCCACGCAGCGTCGCGCGCGCGAGCGCCGCAACGAGTTTTCGGTGTCGATTGTGGGCTATACCAACGCGGGCAAATCCACCTTGTTCAACACCCTGACCAAGGCGCGTGCCTATGCCGCGGATCAGTTATTTGCCACGCTCGATACCACCTCCCGCAAGTTGTTTCTGGATCAGGAACATTCGGTGGTGATTTCAGATACCGTCGGTTTTATCCGCGCCTTGCCCCATACGCTGGTGGCGGCTTTCCGTGCCACGCTGGAAGAAACCATACAGGCCGATTTGCTGCTGCACGTGGTTGACGTCAATCATCCGCTGCGTGATATGCAAGTGGCTGAAGTCAACAAGGTGCTCTCTGAAATTGGTGCGGAACGCATTCCGCAATTGATGGTCTGGAACAAGATCGACCTGAAAGGGCTTACGCCCGCAGTTGAGCCTGACGAGTATGGTAGAATCCGCGCCGTGCGGGTAAGTGCCGCGCAAGGCTTGGGGCTGGATTTGCTGCGAGGCGCACTGGTCGATTCAATGAGTCAACCCATCGAGGAACAATAAAAAATCCATGAGTCAGAACGATCCGCAGTGGGGCGGTGGCCGCAAAGACGGCCCGCCCGATCTGGACGAAATTCTTCGCAATATAGGCAACCGGGTCTCCCGCTTTTTTTTGGTGGCGGCAACGGTAACCGGCCGCCCGCTTCGGGTGGAGGTGGCCGCATGCCAGGGGGTTCCACTGGCGTACTGGCTATCGTCGGCGTCATTGTTGTGTTGTGGCTCGCGTCCGGCTTTTACGTGGTCGATGAGCGCGAAAACGCCTTGATCTTGCGCTTTGGCCGCTATGTCGAAACCGTCAATAAATCCGGCCTGAAATGGCATTTCCCCTATCCGATCGAAAGTCGCGAAATTGTTAATGTGACTGAAATCCGTAGCCTGGAAGTGGGTGGCGGCGGCGACGGCAGCGGTGATGAATCGATCATGCTGTCGGGCGATCAGAACATCATCCAGGTGCAGCTTGAAGTGCAGTACACGCTCAAGTCAGCTCAGGATTTTGCCTTTGATAATCGCTTTTCCGATCGCGATGGCAAAGACATGGTCAAGCAAGCTGCCGAGACCGCAATACGCGAAGTCATCGGCCGCAACAAGGTCGACTATGTGCTGAACGAAGGCCGCGGCAAGATCGCTGAAGATACCAAAGAGCTGATCCAGCAATTGCTGGATAAATATGGCGCAGGCATCTCGGTGTCACGCGTCAACATCAAGGACGTGCAGCCGCCTGAGCAAGTGCAGGCTGCGTTTGCCGACGCGGTGAAGGCACGCCAGGACAAAGCGCGCCTGATCAACGAAGGCACCGCCTATGCCAACGACGTGATTCCGAAAGCCAGCGGTACGGCTTCGCGCTTGTCGGAAGAGGCGCAGGGCTATCAGCAACGTGTTGTGGCGCAGGCTGAAGGCGATGCATCGCGCTTCAAGCAGGTTGAGTCCGAATACGCGAAGGCGCCGCAAGTTACGCGCGACCGGATGTATCTCGACACCATGCAGCAGTTGTTCAGCAACACCACCAAGGTACTGGTGGATCAACATGCAAGTGGCAACCTGTTGTATCTGCCGTTGGACAAGCTGATTCAATCGACCAACCCCGGCCAGTCTGCCGATACCGCCACCACGCGTGCGGCGGACGTACCGGCGACGACTGATTCTGTACCCGTGGCACCCACCAATCCGCTGGCAGCACCAGCTGAGCGTGGTTCACGAGACGGTCGTTAACAGGGGATGGCAATGAACAGAATTATTCCAACAATCGCGGTAATCCTCGTTGTGCTCTTTGTGTTGAGCTTGTCGCTGTTTACGGTGGATCAACGTCAGTCGGCCGTGGTGTTCCAGTTCTCGGAATTCCGCCGCGTGCTGTCTGAGCCGGGCATCTACTTCAAGGTGCCGCTGCTGCAGGACGTGCGTTATTTCGACAAGCGTATCCAGAGCATTGACGAAGCCGAGCCAGCTCGCATTCAGACCATCGAAAAGATGAATGTGAAGGTCGATAGCTATATCAAATGGCAAATTGTTGACGTGGAGCGTTACTACCGTGCCGTGGGTCTGGATGAGTCCAAAGCGGTAGATCGGCTGCGCAATACCGTTAACAACATGCTGCGCGACGAGTTCGGCAAGCGCACGGTGCAAGACGTGATCTCGGGTCAACGTGATGCAGTCATGGCGCGGGTGCAGCAAGTGGCGGATGCCGATGCGGCACGGATCGGTGTGCGTGTCGTGGATGTTCGTATCAAGCGCGTCGAGCTGGAAGACAGCACGCTCAGCTCGGTGTACGAGCGCATGCAGTCGGAGCGTAAGGCCGTTGCTAACCAGCTGCGTGCCGAGGGGTCAGCTGCCGCAGAAAAGATCAAAGCCGATGCGGATCGTCAACGCGAAGTGATCCTGGCCGATGCGTATAACCAGGCCCAGCAACTGAAGGCGAGGGTGATGCCAAAGCCGCCGCGATTTATGGCGCAGCCTACGGCAAGAACCCGGAGTTCTACGCCTTCTATCGCAGCATGGATGCGTACAAGCAAAGCTTTAACCGCAAGAGTGACGTGATGGTGGTGGACCCGAGCTCGGCCTTCTTTAAATACATGAAGAGCCCGCTGGGTAAGGAAGCCCCTGCTGCCAAAGCGGGCAAATAAGCTCACGCAATCAACGTACTGCGATTGCATACAAAACGCCTGGTCTAATCGATCAGGCGTTTTTTTTGTGCACGGAAGGGCGTTTATGCACCGTTTTGCGCTCGGCGTAACGACATTATCGTGAGATAATGCCGCCTTGCTTTTTTTTACGGCCCAGGCACGCATTGCGCGCCCGGGCGTCCGTTTGTCCGGGCTGGCCGCAAGGGCCGCCAACAGGTGATGGAATGCGTAACTGGATTTTGCCGGAATACATTTCCGACGTACTGCCGCGAGAAGCCAGGCAAATTGAAAGCATGCGTCGCGGCATGCTGGATCTGTTTGCTTGCTATGGCTATGAACTGGTGTTGCCGCCGCTGGTGGAATATGTGGAGTCGCTGTTTCTGCATGATGATCCGGCGCTCGATCTCAAGACCTTCAAGCTGGTGGATGAGCTAACTGGCCGCCAGATGGGACTGCGGGCAGATATCACGCCGCAAGTGGCGCGCATCGATGCGCATATCCTCAATCGTCAGGGCACCACCCGCTTGTGCTATTCGGGTTCGGTGGTTAACACGCGCCCCGACGGCATTTTGTCGACGCGCGAACCGCGTCAGATTGGTGCCGAAATTTACGGCTGTGCCGATATTGCCGCCGATGTCGAGATCATCGAGCTGATGTTTGAAAGCCTGGCGCTGGCCGGGCTGAAACAAGTGCGGCTGGATATAGGCCACATTGGTTTGTTCCATGCGCTGGCCGATGCGGCTGGCCTGAAAGACGATGCACGCGACCAGACATTCTCGGCGCTGCAACAAAAAAAGATATTCCGACCCTGCGTGCAGTAACCGCGCATCTGGCGCCTGAACTGGCGGCCGGTTTGCAAGCGCTGCCGGGTTTGTATGGCAACAGCAATGATGTGCTGGCGCGCGCCGGCAAGCTACTGCCAGCCGTGCCCGGCGTAACCGAAGCGCTGACTGCATTGCAACAGCTGGCCAGTGCGCTGGCGGTGCGTGGGATTGGCGTTCGCTTTGATCTGGCCGAAGTCCGCAGCAGCGATTACCACACCGGTCTGGTGTTTGCCGCCTATGCGCAAGGCTTTGCCAATGCCGTAGCCCGCGGCGGTCGTTATGATCGCGTCGGCGAAAAAATTTGGCCGCTCGCGGCCAGCGACGGGTTTCAGTCTGGATTTGCGTGAGCTTAGCCGCTTGCCGTTCCCGACTGCACAAAGCGCCATCCTGGCGCCAGCGGGCGATGATCGCGCATTGATAGACGCGGTGCGCGCTTTGCGCAAATCCGGCGAAACGGTGGTGATTGATCTGGGTGTGCAGCCTGCTGAAGCGCACGTAGATCGGGTATTGCGTCTGGAACAAGGCAACTGGGTAGTGCGTCCGCTTGTCTGAGCGGATGGGCGCGCTGGCGGGAGTCTGCTAAAAGGTGGGCTGCCTTTTGGCAGCATGGGTTAACAGTCGTTATTTTTTGGTAAATCGAGGTTTTGAATGAGCAGAAACGTAGTCGTGGTTGGCACCCAATGGGGCGACGAAGGCAAAGGCAAGATTGTCGACTGGCTGACCGATCACGCTCAAGGTGTGGTGCGCTTTCAGGGCGGTCACAATGCCGGGCATACGTTGGTGGTGGGCGGTAAAAAAGACCGTGCTGCGCCTGATTCCCTCCGGCATTCTGCATGCAGGCAAGGCTTGCTTTATCGGTAACGGCGTGGTGATTTCGCCGGAAGCCCTGCTCAAGGAAATCGACGAACTGAACGCCGCCGGTATCGACGTCGCCAGCCGTCTGCGCATTTCCGAAGCTTGCCCGCTGATCCTGCCGTATCACATTGCCATCGACCAGGCGCGTGAAGCCGCCAGTGGCGAAAAGAAGATCGGCACCACAGGTCGCGGCATCGGTCCGGCCTATGAAGACAAGGTGGCGCGCCGTGCAATTCGCTTGCAAGACTTGTTCCATGGCGAGCGCTTTGCCAGCAAGCTGAAGGAAAACGTCGATTACTACAACTTCATGCTCAAGCATTATTTCAATGCTGAAACCCTGGATTTCCAGCGCGTGCATGACGAAACCCTGGCTTACGCTGAACGCATCCGCCCGATGATGGCCGATGTGTCGCGCACGCTGTATGACATGAACAAAGCCGGTCAGCCGCTGTTGTTTGAAGGCGCACAAGGCACGCTGCTCGATATCGACCACGGTACTTATCCGTACGTAACGTCGTCCAACTGTGTGGCTGGCGCTGCTGCGCCGGGCGCCGGCGTGGCGCCGCAGATGCTGCATTACGTGCTGGGCATCGTTAAGGCGTACACCACCCGCGTTGGCTCCGGTCCTTTCCCGACTGAATTGTTCGACGAAGTGGGCGCAGGTCTGGCCAAGCGCGGCAACGAATTTGGTTCGGTAACGGGGCGTCCGCGTCGTTGCGGCTGGTTTGATGCCGCTGCGCTCAAGCGCTCGATCCAGATCAATGGCGTGTCAGGCCTGTGCGTCACCAAGCTCGACGTGATGGATGGCATTGAGACCATCAATCTGTGTACCGGCTACAAGGTGGACGGCAAAGTCGTCGACATCCTGCCGGTCGGTGCGGAAGAAATCGCGCGTTGCGAGCCGGTGTACGAAGAAATGCCGGGCTGGTCCGAATCGACCTTCGGGATCAAGCGTTGGGAAGATCTGCCCGCCAACGCCCGTGCTTACCTCAAGCGCGTGGAAGAAGTGTGCGAAGCACCGGTCGATATTATCTCGACCGGTCCGGATCGTGAAGAAACCATCGTGATGCGCCACCCGTTCGGCCAGTAAGCTGAGCCGGTGCGTTTCAATAAAAACCTCGCTGCGGCGAGGTTTTTTTTATGCCTGAGCGATGTGGTCTAAAACAGATGGCCCTGCTGACCTGGCGCACGGAACAAGGTGCAATCCAGGTCCGGGCGCCCTTGGTTGAGCCCCAGTTTCTGAATCGCCAGGCGAAACCGTTGCGTAATCATCTGCGCGTATTGGCCAGTTCCTTTCATGCGCTGGCCCCAGTCACTGTTATAGAGCGCGCCTTCGCGGGTGTCGCGCACCAGATTCAAGACGTGATCGGCCCGGTCGGGGTAGTGATTACGCAACCAGTCCTCGAATAATTGAGTGAGCTCGTGCGGCAGGCGCAACAGCGTGTAGCCGGCCGAGCTTGCGCCCGCCGCTTTGGCGGCGGTAAGGATGCGTTCCAGCTCGTGATCATTCAGCGCCGGGATCATCGGTGCCGCGAGCACGCCAGTCGGAATGCCGGCCTCGACCAGCGTGCGCACGGTCTGCACCCGCCGCAGCGGCTGGCTGGCACGTGGCTCCATGACGCGTGCCAGATCACGATCCAGCGTGGTGATGCTGACGTTAACGGATACCAGATTGTGCGCGGCCAGATCTTGCAACAAATCGATATCGCGTTCGATTAGCGCATTTTTTTTAGTCAGCATATACACCGGGTGCCGCGCTTCGAGCAGGACTTCGAGAATCGCGCGCGACAACTTTGCGTCGCGCTCCAGCGGCTGATAGGCATCGGTGTTGGAGCCCAGGCAAAGCGGCGCTGGCTTGTAGCCGCGCTGCATAAAGCGTCACGCAGCAATTGCGCTGCATTCGGTTTGGCGATCAGTCTGGTTTCGAAATCCAGACCGGGGCTGAGGTCCCAATAGGCGTGGCTGGGTCGCGCAAAACAATAGATGCAACCATGCTCGCAGCCTTGGTATGGATTGACCGAGCGATCAAACGGGATGTCGGGAGAGGAGTTGCGAGTCAGGATGTTACGCGCGGGCAGCCATTGCACGGTGGTGGCAGGGCGGCCGGGCTCGTCTGGTATCCAGCCGTCATCCTCCGCCTGGTAACGCTGGCTCTGAAAACGATTATCGGGATTGATGGCCGTGCCGCGGCCCCGCTGTATGCTCATGCTGGCTGTCACCGTAATAGAACGAACGTACTATAACAATCGGTGTGGGCAATCGCCATGGGCATTTCGCCAACGGTCGGGATGGCGGGCAGCGTAAGGGATTTACGTATTTGTGCGAGTCATTTAACAGAACCGTAATCCGTTCATCGGCAGCTGGCAAAGCAGCGCTGGATTGAGAATCGTTCTTGCGACATAATGCGAACAGTTCTCAGTAAACGGCGATTCGTGCATGTACATCTGCATTTGCAACAGCGTTAACCAGAAAGCCATCCACGCCGCAGTCGAAGACGGCGTGCAGACCTTTGCGCAACTGCAAATGGCCACGCGTGCGGCCACTTGCTGCGGGCAATGTACCAGCTGTGCCAAAGAAGCCCTCTACGACGCGCTCGAAGCTAAAGCCATCCGCGAATGGGATGAGGCAGAAGCCGCCTGAGCGTTTTTTGGCGCGTAGCAGCCCCCAAAGCCTCGGGTTCAACCGAAAGCCCGTTTTACCTCTTCCGCATTGCTGTCTACAACGCGCCGCTCAGGCTGCGCTGCTGTCTTCGCCCAGCTGCGATTGCAGATAGTTGCTCAGACCAATCACCTTGATCAGATTCAGCTGCTGTTCCAGCCAATGCGCATGGTCGACTTCGGTGTCGTCGAGCAGGTCGGTGAGCATTTCCCGCGTCACGTAATCCTGCGCTTGCTCCGCAATCGCAATCACGCTCTTCAGCGCAGCCGCCACGTCGTATTCGGTTTCCAGATCGTATTGCAGCATCGTCGGCACGTCGTTGCCGATACGCAGCGGCGTACGTGCAGCCACATTGGGCGTGCCATTCAGAAACAGAATGCGGGCGATCAGACGGCGAGCATGGCCAATTTCGTCCTGGTGCTCATGCGCGATGCGCGCATACAGACGCTCAAAACCCCAGTTGTGATACATCTCGCTGTGCAGGAAATACTGATCAATCGAGGTCAGTTCCGCCGCCAGCAGGCTGTTCAGGCCGTCGATAACATCTTGTTTGCCTTGCATATTGCCTCGCTTGTTCAGTCTTCGATCTGCGCTTGCAGATAATTGCCGATGCCCATGGCGGGAATCTGATCGAGCTGGGTTTCCACCCAATCCAGGTACTCTTCTTCGTCTTCCAGCAGGTCGGTCAGAATGTCGCGCGTGACATAGTCTTGCGCGGTTTCTGCGCTTTCGACGGCCTGGCGCAGGGTCAGCAAATGTTCGCCGACCAGCTTGAGATCGCATTCCAGCATTTCCTGCGGATTTTCACCGATCCACAATTTGCCGAGTTGTTGCAGGTTGGGCAGGCCTTCCAGAAACAGAATGCGTTCGATCAGTTTGTCAGCACGCTTCATGGCGTGAATGGACTCGTGATAAACCGCATCGTTGAGCCGCGCAAATCCCCAGTTTTTTTGTACATGCGTGCATGCAGAAAAAAACTGGTTGATCGCGGTCAGTTCGTTCGTGAGCACTGTATTCAGTGCGCGCAGAACGATGGGATCACCCTTCATGGCAGCTCCTTACGTGTGAAAACACCGTATTTTATGACACTTCCGTGTGCACCATTGCCCCAAAATCATCCGTTTCACGCGGATCGGATGGCGTGCTAGTCTGCTTGCCGCATCTACACCACCAGAATGATTCTCATGACACTGCCACCAGACATCCTGACTCTTGCCCATGCGCTCGCCGATCTTTCGGGCGAGATGATCAAACGCTATTACCGCCAGCCGTTTGCCATCGATGAAAAGGCCGATGACAGCCCGGTCACCATCGCCGATCGAGAAGCCGAGCGCGTCATGCGCGAACACATCAAGGCGGCCCGCCCGCAGGACGGCATCATTGGCGAAGAGCATGGTGAAGAGAACACCGATGCCGAATGGGTCTGGGTGCTGGATCCGATTGATGGCACCAAATCGTTTACGGTAGGCCGGCCTTTGTTTGTGACCCTGATCGGCCTGCTGCACTTTGGCCAGCCGGTGTTGGGCGTGATCAACCAGCCGATTACGGGCGATCGCTGGATCGGTGGAGCAGGCCTGCCCACCACGCTGAATGGTCAAGCGGTGCAAGTCAGTGCCGTGGCCGAACTCAAGGCCGCCCGCATCGGCACCACCGGCCCGGAATATCTGACTAACGCATTGCCGCTGTTCAATCAGATGGTGGCCGAGTGCCGCTATCCGATTTACGGCGGCGACGGTTATCTGTACGCGCAGCTGGCCAGCGGCTGGCTGGATGTGGTGGCCGAAGAGGGCCTCAAGCTGCACGATTTTGCGGCGCTGGCGCCGGTGATTATCGGCGCGGGTGGCGTGATGACTGATTGGCAGGGCCAGCCGCTGGTGCTGGGTAGTGCCGGTTGCGTGCTGGCTGCTGCCACGCCGGCCTTGCATGCGAGCTTGCTGCCCGCTTTTGCCCGATTGCCTTTATAATGCCGATCATTCTGGTTTAGCGAACACACACGATCATGCTCAAGACATCAACTACGTTTCTGATTTCACCAAGTTCATGCAAGGTTTTCTGGAAGAGAACAAAGACGTGGCGGAAGGCCAGATCGAAGGCCGCGCCCTGTTGTGGGACAAGCAGCCCATCAATCTGGACGAGCGCAGCCGCGAGTCGGAGTCCAATCTCAAAATGAAGCCGTATCCGTATTCGCTGGACTAAGCCACAGCGTTTTCAGCAGCACCTCTGGCAGGCCGGTCTATCCGGCTGTTTTGCATTGTGGCGTCGCGCGCGTGGCGCGTTTGCAACGCCCGTCGCATCTGTCGAGCGGGCGCTGGGCGCAGCGGGGCGACGTGGTAAGATGCCGCCCTTTCCAAGTTTGCCGCCTCTGGAGTTCATCATGCGTATCGGTACGCCGCTGTCTGCTTCTGCCACCAAAGTCATGCTGCTGGGCAGCGGGGAGTTGGGTAAGGAAGTCATCATCGCCCTGCAACGTCTGGGTGTCGAAGTGATTGCCGTAGACCGCTACGCCGATGCCCCGGGCATGCAGGTGGCGCATCGCAGCCACGTGATCAATATGGCCGACCCGGTGGCCTTGCGCGCCCTGGTCGAGCAAGAAAAGCCGCACCTGATCGTGCCGGAAATCGAAGCCATCGCAACCGAAGAACTGCTGCGCATCGAAGCCGACAAGGTTGCCGAGGTAATCCCGACCGCGCGCGCCACCAATCTGACCATGAACCGCGAAGGCATCCGGCGTCTGGCCGCGGAGACGCTGGGTCTGGCCACCTCGCCCTACAAATTTGCCGAAACGCTGGATGAATTGCGTGCGGCCATCGCCGAGATTGGCTATCCCTGCCTGGTCAAACCGGTAATGTCGTCATCGGGCAAGGGCCAGTCCACCTTGCGTTCCGAGGCGGATGTCGAAGCCGCGTGGAACTATGCCGCCAGTGGTGGCCGCGTTAACCAGGGCAAGGTCATCGTCGAAGGTTTATCGATTTCGATTACGAAATTACGCTGCTGACGGTGCGGGCAGTAGGCGCCTCGGGCCAGGTGGAAACGTATTTCTGCGATCCGATTGGCCATGTGCAAGTGAAGGGCGATTACGTGGAGAGCTGGCAGCCCCAGGCGATGAGCCCGGTGGCGCTGCAACGCGCTCGCGACATCGCCGCCAGGGTTACTGGCGATCTGGGTGGCCGTGGCCTGTTTGGCGTGGAGCTGTTTGTGAAGGGCGATATGGTCTGGTTCTCTGAAGTCAGTCCGCGCCCGCATGACACTGGCCTGGTCACGCTGATGTCGCAGCGTTTCTCTGAATTCGAACTGCACGCCCGCGCCATTCTTGGCCTGCCGGTTGATACCGGTATGCGTGAGCCGGGTGCCAGCGCGGTGATTTATGGCGGCATGAACGAGGCTGGCATTGCCTTTGAAGGCGTCAAAGAGGCGCTTTCTTTGCCGCGCATCGATCTGCGTTTGTTCGGCAAGCCCGAAGCTTTCGAGCGCCGTCGCATGGGCGTGGCGCTGGCTGCGGGCGACGACACCGGCATTGCGCGCGAACGGGCCAAGCACGCCGCCAGCCTGGTGCGCCCGGTCAAAGGCGAATAAGCATGGGTGACGCTGTCGATC
>BBFD01000048.1 GCA_001313065.1 Silvimonas sp. JCM 19000 | reverse complement strand
CCACGGCCGCGCCGGGTGATGGCCTGAATGTGTGGCTGCCGCTGGCACGGCCCGGTTTGGCGATTGCCCATGCCATGGCCCGGCTTGGCTGGCTGCTGCGCAGTGGCGAGGCGTTTTTCAGTGCAGCACACCGTGCCTGGTTTGCGCATCACCATTGCCGAGCTGGAACCCGCGCAATTGCAGCGCCTGCTACCGGATTTGCAGCGTTGCCTGGCTTGACCGGCGCGACCCATTCCCGATGCGGGCGTGTATCCATGCCCGCGCTCGGACCCCGAGCGGTTATCCCCGCTCTTATTGCTGTAAAGGAGTTTGTGTAATGTCTAGCAAAGCTGTGTTTTTTTCCACGCCGGTTGCCCGGTATGTATCGAAGCTGAACAGCAAGTGGCCAGCGCCCTTGATCCGGCCCGGTTTGACGTAGAAATTGTGCATCTGGCACCGACAAATCGCGCCTTGAAGAAGCCGCCGCCCTCGGTGTGAAGTCGGTGCCGGTGCTGGTGATCGATGGCTTGCCGTTCCATATCAATTACGGCGCGGCGCTGGACGACCTGCGCTAAGCGCGGCGGTTAAACCTACGCCAACAAAAAAGGCAGCCTGCAGGCTGCCCTTTTTTTGCGTATGCGCGGATGCGGCTTAGTCTGCAGCCACCGATTCAGCCAGCGGCGGCAGTTCAAACAATTCCCGCAATTTGTGCGCCACAGCGGCCTCGGAATTACGTCCGATGCGCGGCACATCGGGCAGCGTTTCCATCAAGCGCGGCGCGGCATTGCCCATCATGAACGGATGGCCAGCCGTCTTCAGCAAGAAGATATCGTTCAGCCCATCGCCAAACGCAACGCAATCGGCTGCCGGCAACTGCAGTTCATCCAGCACTACTTGCAGCGCATGACCTTTCGATACGGTGGGCGCCATCACTTCCAGACAGTCCGGCATTGAGAACGTGATATAGAGCGTGTCGCCAAAGCGCTCCAGCAACCGGGCTTCCAGATCGAGCAGATGTTCGTGTTCGCCGATGTACAGCACCTTGGCGATGCCTTCGCCGCTGTGGTTTTTTCAGGTCGACCACATCAAACGTAAAACCGGAGTCCTGGTGCAGATCAGCCAGCCAGTCCAGATGCCGGTCGGCCAGCCAGGTTTCGTCTTGATAGGCGTTGAGGTGGGTGCCCGCCGAAAACTCCGGCTGCAGCAACTGGCGCGCCATGGCCGGATCGATATCTTCTTTGTGCATCAGGCGGTTATCAGGATCATGCACGCGCGCACCGTTGGAGGTGACCAGCCAGGCGCGGATGCCGAGCACGTCGCGGATGCCTTTGACATCACAGTAATGGCGCCCTGTGGCCAACACGATAGGCACGCCGCGCGCTTGCAGCTCGCGCAGGGTGGTGGCGGTGAACTGATCGACCGTGTGGTCGGCATCCAGCAAAGTGCCGTCAAGGTCGGACGCGATTACCTGATACATAAAGCCATCCTTTTGCGTAAAAGCGGATTCTAAGCCAAACGCCCGCTTCGATCGACCTTGACGATTGCCTTGACCTGGCTCAATAAACCGTTACGCGGCATCCATGAGGAAATCTTGATGTTCCAGGTCTAGACTGGCGCATGGGTCACGCAAGGAAACTCGGCTAATGCCATTGTCCAGTGCCGCAGGCGATGTCAACGCGCATTATCTGCAACGTCTTAACGAGGTTGCCGACCAGCGCGAAGTGCGCGCCAACCGTGATATTTATGCCGAGTCGGGCATGAAACTGCTGGCGGCCGGGGCGCGGGTGGACCGCAGCACCAGCGACCGCCTGCTAATGCACAAGCTGCGCCAGCCACTGGAGCAATCGCTGAAGATAGGCGATGCGGTAGATGCCAGAACATTGTCGCAACTGGCCGATCAGGTGCGCCAGCAAACGCCGACGCTGGCGCGTTTGCTGGCGTCATCCGATCTGGTTGAACGCTTTGCCGCCTTCGGCTTCAGTGACACGGTGCGCGGCGTGCTGACCGTAATGCATGGCGCGGATGGCAAATCGTTGCAGCACGCCATCCTTACCGGTTTGCTGGCGACCGGCCTGGCGCAACGGCTGCAACTGGATAAGGAAGCGATCACCGCGCTGGCATGGGCCGGCTTGCTGCATGACGCGGGTGAGCTGTATCTGTCGCCGCACTACCAACAGCCCGGGTATGCCCTGAAGCTGGCAGATTGGCGCCAGTTGTCGGCGCATCCCGTCATCGGCTATCGCCTGGCCAAAAGCGTGTGTGGTTTCTCCGAAGCCGCCGCCACAGCCATCTTTGTGCATCACGAACGCTATAACGGCCATGGCTACCCGGGCGGCATCCGCCTGCAAAGCATGACCGGCGAGGTACTGGCAGTGGCCGAGGTCATCACCTCCTTATCAGCGCGTGATCATCCGCTGCAACGAGCCGAAGTTGCCCTCAAGCTGGTACCGGGCGAGTTCAGTCCGGCGCTGATGACCAGCGTGTCGATGGCGCTGAATGAGGTAAAGGATGATTCGATACCGATATCGCTGGAGCTGACGCTGGCTGATATTGCTGCGGTGCAGGCGCGTTTGCGCGAGGCGGAATTGCTGTTCAAGGCCTGTGAAGACGTGCCCGGCCTGCATGCGGGTGATCAGGTAGAAAAGCTGTATTTGCGCAGTCGCGCACGCCTGCTCAGCCTGGTGCAAGCGATGTCCAGCACCGGGCTGGGCAGTATCAATACTGACGCGGCCTGGCATGACACGCCGCAATGGCTGCGCTTTGAGATGGGGCTGATCCTGAACGAGATTCGCTGGCGACTGCGCGCGCTGGCCAGAGACATCGCCATGCGCGCGCATTTGTTGCCCGATCTGGCCGGCGACGCGCTGGCACCGGTGTGCAAGCGCTCGACCGGCCTGATGCCGCGGCTCAGGCGAGGGTGGGGTAGTCGGTGTAGCCGTGTTCCGCGCCACCGTAGAAGGTGGATTGGTCCGGCGTATTCAATGCGGCCCCTTGGGCAAACCGCTCGGCCAGATCCGGATTGGCGATATACAGCCGACCATAGCCGATTGCATCTGCCTGGCCGGACTTGATCCGCGCGTCGCCCTTGGCGGCGTCGTAGCCACCGGTGGTGATGATGGCGCCCTTGTATGCCTCGCGCAGCGCATTGCGGAAGTCATCGCTCATGGGCTGGCCGCCCACCCAATCCGGCTCGGCGATATGCAAAAAAGCCACGCCACGCTGGCTGAACTCACGCGCCAGATACAGCGTCATTGCTTCGGCCTGGCTGTCCACCATATCGTGCGCCGGAAAATTGGGCGACAGCCGCACACCCACCTTGTCCGCGCCATACACGCCGATCACGCCATCGATGACTTCCAGCAACAGACGCGCGCGGTTTTCCTGGCTGCCACCGTAGTTGTCGCTGCGTTGATTAATCCCGTCGGCCAGGAATTGATGCAGCAGATAACCATTGGCCGAATGGACTTCAATAAAGTCGAAACCGGCGTTTTTTGGCGCGTTTGGCCGCGGCCACATAATCGGCCACGATGCCCGGCAGTTCAGCCGTTTCCAGCGCACGCGGCGGGCTGCACGGATCGTTGCCCGCAGAGCCATCCGGGAACACCACAAAAGTTTGCGATTTGACCGCCTGGATGGCGCTCGGCGCCACCGGCGCGGCACCGTCTTGCTGCAGCAACTTGTTCGAGATCCGACCACGTGCCACATCTGCAGCGCAATCTTGCCGCCTTTGGCATGCACGGCATCGACTACTTTTTTTCCAGCCTGCTTCTTGCGCATCGGTATAGATACCCGGCGTCCAGGCATAGCCCTGGCCCTGGCGCGAAATCTGGGTGGCTTCCGAGATGATTACGCCAGCGCTGGCACGTTGTGCGTAATAGGTGGCATTAAGTTCGGTGGGTACATCGCCGGGCTGGCTGGCGCGGGAGCGGGTCAGCGGGGCCATGACCAGGCGGTTGTTAAGGGTGGTGTTGCCGATCTTGAACGGCGTAAGCAGTTTGTCCAGCGACATGCGTGGTCTCCCGAGGGTTGGGTGGGGTAGAGATCGGATGCTCGTTACTGCGACCGCGCCCGGGGTGCCGAGTGCAATCGCGTGTAAAACAGATTTTTTGCTACGGCCGCGCGGGACCGTTTGAGCAAGATGGGGCAGGGGTCGTCAAATACTAGACCAGTCGTCTAAGTTTTTTTTCTCGCGGCATGAGCTGCGCAACCCGGCGCGGGCACATAAAAGAAAACCGGGCCTGCATCTGCAAGGCCCGGTTTGGGGAGTAGGTTCAGGGCGTCAGCAACTGGCGCGTGATCACCATGGCGGTGTCCAGCCTTGCGCGTCACGACGCAGTTTGGTCATCAGGCTGGCGCCCAGCCAGAACTCATACAAGGCCAAAGCCAGCAAAGGCGCGGGTTGTACACGACTGATGCTGCCGTCTTGCTGGCCTTGTTCCACCGTGCGGGTGATGGCGGCGACAATGATTTCCGCGCCGTTTTGCAAAGCCGCGCGCATGGTATCGGACAAATCCGCCACCTCGGCTGCCAGTTTCACCACCAGACAGGGCACCGAGGCGCCGCATGAGCGCTGATGCCAGCCGCTAAAGAAACCAAGCACGCGTTCATACGGCGAGCCGTCGACCGCGTTGAGGCGCTGCTTGAGTTCTTCGGTGTAATTGGCGAAATACCGTTCCAGCAAGGCCACGCCAAACGCTTCTTTGGAGACAAAGTAGTGATAGAACGAACCCTTGGGTACGTCGGCAGCGGACAGGATTTCTGCCAGACCGACCGCGGCAAAACCCTTGCCCAGGATGATCTGTTCGCCCGTGGCCAACAGATGTTCGCGAGTATCTTCAAAGCGCTTTTTTTACCATGCGCGGCATTCCAGTGAAATCTAAAAGACCCTGCGGGCAGGGCGCGTAACGATAGCGGAAACTGCGTAATTATTGCAATTGGCAAATATCCAGCAACGGCGCGCCCGCCACATTTATTGCCCGGCTTGCAGCGCCTTGCTGACAATTTCAAAGGTGTCCGACGACAAGCCCGGTTCGCGCGCAATGCGTTCCAGCTCGGCTTTCATCAGTGCGCGACGGCCCGGCTCCAGCCGCGTCCAGCGGTTGAAACACGCAGCCATCCGCGCTGCGATTTGCGGATTAAGCTTGTCCAGTTGCAACACCCGGTCGGCGGCAAAGGCGTAGCCATAGCCATCGGCCGCATGGAACGCCACCAGATTGGAATGGCAGAACGCACCGATCAGCGAGCGCACCTTGTTCGGGTTGGTAATGGCAAAGGCCGGGTGTTCCATCAGCTTTTGCACCCGGCTCAGCGTGCCCGGACGGTCGCTCAGCGCTTGCAGCGCAAACCATTTGTCCATCACCAGCGCGTCGTCCTGCCACATGGTGCGAAGTCTTCCAGCCAGGTTTCGGCGCCGTCGCGCTGGATCAGCGCTTTGAGCGCGGCCAGACGGTCGGTCATATTGTCGGCGCGACGATACTGGTTGCTCAGCAGTTCGGCCATCATCGGCTCGTCCAGCTCGGCCAGATAGCTCAGGCACACATTCTGCAGACTACGCCGTCCGGCTTCCTCGGCGCTGTAGCGATAGGGCGCGCCAGTGTGGTGTTTCTGATAAGCCGCAAACAGTTGCGAGCGCAGCTCACGCGCCAGCGATTGTTGCAGGCCGTGGTGCACCGCGTGCAGACGGGCCGGATCAACGTCGCTGAGCGCTTCAAACAGATAGTTCTCGCTGGGCAGTTCCAGCATCAACGCCACTAGCGCCGGATCCAGCCGGTCTTGCGTCAGCAGGCGCGCAAATGCCGCCACCAGTTGTTCCGGTGCTTGCGGCTTGCCTTCGCTGCGATACAACTGCAGCAGCAGGCGCACCAGATAGGTATTGCCGGCTTCCCAACGCGCAAACGGATCGGTGTCGTGTGCAATCAGGAACACCAGTTCGTCGTCGGTATACGGATAGTCCAGCTTCACCGGCGCGGAGAAATCGCGTAGCAACGACGGCACCGGTTTGCTGCTGATGCCGGTGAACACATAGCTTTGCTCGGCTTCACGTACATGCAGCACGCGGCTGGTCAGCGGCTCGGCCGGGGCGTCTTCGCCTTGCAGAACCAGCTTGAGTTCAGCGCCAGATGGGTCAAGCAAGCCCATCGCCAGCGGAATGTGATAAGGCAGTTTTTTTCTGGCTGGCCCGGCGTCGGCGGGGCCGACTGGCGCACGTTCAGGGTAAAGGTTTGTGCGGTCGCGTCGTAGATGCCTTCCACATGCAGTTCCGGCGTACCGGACTGGCTATACCAGCGCTTGAACTGGGTCAGATCAAACTGGTTGGCATCCTGCATGGCATTGGCAAAGTCGTCGCACGTCACCGCCTGGCCATCGTGGCGCTTGAAGTACAGATCCATGCCTTTGCGAAAGCCATCGCGGCCGACCAGCGTCTGGTACATGCGGACGACTTCGGAGCCCTTCTCATACACCGTCGCGGTATAGAAGTTATTGATTTCGAGATACGAATCGGGGCGGATCGGGTGCGCTTGCGGGCCGGCATCTTCCGGAAACTGGCGTTCACGCAGCACGCGCACATTGGAAATCCGTTGCACGGCGCGGCTGCCGATATCGCTGGAGAATTCCTGATCGCGAAAAACGGTCAGGCCTTCCTTGAGCGACAGCTGGAACCAGTCGCGGCAAGTCACGCGGTTGCCGGTCCAGTTGTGAAAATATTCGTGGCCGACCACGGCTTCGATGCCGTCAAAGTCAACGTCGGTGGCGGTTTCGGGCTTGGCCAACACATATTTGGTGTTGAAGATGTTCAGGCCCTTGTTCTCCATCGCGCCCATATTGAAGTCGGATACGGCCACGATCATATAGGTATCGAGGTCGTATTCCAGGCCAAAGCGTTCTTCGTCCCATTTCATGGCGGCTTTGGCCGAGGCCAGCGCGTGATGGCATTTGTCTTGTTCGCCCGGCTCAACCCAGACTTCGACATTGACGGTTTTGCCACTGGCCGTGGTGTGGCGATCGGCCAGCACCACCAGCTTGCCCGCCACCAGCGCAAACAGGTAGGACGGTTTCTTGAACGGATCAACCCATTTGACCCAATGGCGGTTCTTGTCCAGATTGCCCTGGCCCACGCGATTGCCGTTGCCCAGCAGCACCGGATAGCGGGTTTTGTCCGCCACGATGGTGGTGGTGAACTTGGCCATGACATCGGGCCGGTCCAGATAATAGGTAATGCGGCGGAAGCCTTCGGCTTCGCACTGGGTAAAGAAATTGCCGCTGGATACATACAGGCCGCTTAGCGTGGTATTGCTCAGCGGATTGATGCTGTTGGCAATTTCCAGAATGGCTTCGTCCGGCAGATCGGGCAGCGTCAGCGTTTGCTCGCCCAGGGCGTATTCCGTTGCCGTCAGCTGACGGCCATCGACCTTGATGCTTTCCAGCGTCAGTTCTTCGCCATTAAGCACCAGCGGCGCGCCGGCCACGGGATGGGCCGGATTGCGCTTGAGCACCAACCGCGACAGCACGCGCGTGTGGGTTTCTTCCAGTTCAAAGGTCAGATCGACGCGATCGATCAGGAAGGCGGGCGGGGTGTAATCAAGGCGCTGAATGGCGGTTCTTTGTTCTGTCATGACATACCTGGATAAGGTTGGGCGCAACGCGGGTAACAGGGGGGCGGGCTGTAAGGCCCGGTCGCACGGGTAAGTGCTCGTGGCGAATATGGTAGCCCCCGCTCCCAAAATCAAGCTTTTTGAGAGGGGGGCGCTGCAGCGGGCCATTTGCGTCCCGGCGGTACTCAGAATCCTCATGGCCCACCTGGCCACTCCGGTTCTTCCGTTCCGGCGGTACGCAAACTGACCCCACTGCAGCGCCCCCGACACGGCTTTGTTGATTCTTGCAATGCGCTTCGCTGTTGCTGGGGCCAGGTCAAAAGCGGAAGCCGGAGCGACGGGGTGCATAGGGTGGGTCGAGACCCACCGTCCAAAGTGGCTGGAGCGGGGCGCCGCCGACACGGCTTGGTTGATGCTGCGAGGCGCTTCGCTGTCGCGGGGCCAAGTCAAAGCCAAAGCCGAAGGGAGGACTGTTTGAAGGTGGGGTAGGGGGGAATTGCGGGAGTGCGTGGGGGCTTTGCGGTGGCGGACGTCGCGGTGGATTGCGGTGGCGTAAATGCATTTATCAATTTGATCGATAACGCTTATTTATATTCCCGGTTGCGATTTGGTCAGGCTTAAAGAATCTTCAGACATTTAAACGACGCTGGTATCATCCGCGGTTACGCAATCATTCTTTGGCAGCAGCCTGTATGTACGTTTACGACGACTTTGACCAGAAAATCGTGGATCAGCGCGTGGCGCAGTTCCGTGATCAAACCCGCCGCTATCTGGCCGGTGACCTTACCGAGGATGAATTCCGCCCGCTGCGTTTGCAGAACGGTCTTTATATCCAGCGTTATGCGCCGATGTTGCGGGTGGCCGTGCCGTACGGTGAACTCAATAGCAAACAGGTGCGCATGCTGGCGCATATTGCCCGCACTTACGACCGCAATTACGGGCATTTCACCACGCGCCAGAATATCCAGTTCAATTGGCCTGCTTTAGAAAACGTGCCGCAAATTCTGGCCGAATTGTCGACGGTGCAAATGCATGCCATCCAGACCTCGGGCAATTGCATCCGCAATACCACCAGCGACCAGTTTGCCGGCGTGGCGCATGACGAAATTGTTGATCCGCGCCCGTGGTGCGAAATCATTCGGCAATGGTCCACCTTCCATCCCGAATTTGCGCATTTGCCGCGCAAGTTCAAGATTGCGGTAAATGGCGCGGTCGAAGATCGTGCCGCCATTCTGGTGCACGATATCGGCATCAGCATCGTCAAGAACGAAGCGGGCGAAACCGGCTTTGCCATTTATGTGGGCGGCGGTCTGGGTCGCACCCCCAGCGTGGGCGCGCTGATCAAACCGTGGTTGGAAAAAAACAGCATCTGCTGTCTTATCTCGACGCCGTATTGCGCGTGTATAACCGCTATGGCCGGCGCGATAACAAATACAAAGCGCGGATCAAGATTCTGGTCAAAGCCATGACCCCCGAGGCGTTTGGCGCCAAGGTGGAGCAGGAATGGGTACATCTTAAAGACGGCCCCACCACCTTGACCGATGCCGAAATCGCGCGCGTTTCAAAATTCTTTGTTGATCCGGCCTACGAAACCCTGCCGGGCGACGACGCGGCTTATCTGGCCGCCAAGGCCTCCAATCCGGCATTTGCCGCTGGGTGGAACGCAATGTCTTTGGCCACAAGCAAGCCGGCTATGCCGCAGTTACGCTGTCGCTGAAGAAAACCGGCGTGGCGCCGGGCGACGCCACCGATGTGCAACTCGATGCCGTGGCGGATTTGTCCGATGCCTATAGCCTGGGCGAAATCCGCGTATCCCACGAACAGAATCTGATTCTGCTACGTGAAACAGGCCGATTTGTTCACCGTTTGGGAAAAAAGCCAAAGAGATCGGTTTTGCCACGCCGAATATTGGTTTGCTGACCGATATCGTGTGCTGCCCCGGCGGTGATTTCTGTTCGCTGGCCAATGCCAAATCGATTCCGATTGCCGAAGGCATCCAGCGCAAGTTTGATGACCTGGATTATTTGTTTGATCTGGGCGAACTCGATATCAATATCTCGGGCTGTATGAATTCCTGTGGTCACCACCACGTCGGCCATATCGGGATTCTGGGCGTGGATAAGAGCGGCAGCGAGTGGTATCAGATTTCGCTGGGCGGCCGTCAGGGCAAGCACGCGGCGCTGGCCAAGGTGATCGGCCCGTCGTTTGCGCAAGAAGCGATTCCGGATGTGATCGAGCAGATCATCAATGTGTACGTCGAATCGCGCGAAGAAAACGAACACTTTATCGATGTGGTAGACCGTCTGGGCATTGCTCCCTTCAAGCAACGCGTTTATGCCAAGGAGCTGGCGCATGACTGACATCATCAAGCATCGCCAGATTGTGGCGGACGACGCGCAATTGATCCGCCTGAATGAAGACGGCAGCTTTGCTGAATTGCCAGCAGCAGGCCGGGTGATTGTGCCGCTCAAACAATGGTTGGCCCAGCGCGACGCATTAAAAGCGCGCGGTGAAGTGGGCGTATGGTTGGCCAGTGACGAAGAAGCGGAAGCCATTGCCGACGATATCGATCAACTGGCGCTGATTGCCCTGGATTTCCCGGCGTTTATTGATGGCCGCAATTACTCCAATGCACGTTTGCTACGCGATCGCTTTGGCTATAAGGGCGAATTGCGCGCGATAGGCGATGTGTTTAAAGACGTGATTCTGTATATGAAACGCTGCGGCTTTGATGCCTTTGCCGTGCGTGCCGATAAAGATATCCATGAAGCGCTGAAAGGCTGGATGACTTTACCGAGTATTACCAGGCGGCCACCGATGAACCCTTGCCGCTATTCCGCCGCCGCGCCTGAACGACAGGGAAGCACACAAAAAAAACGGGGTACGCCATAGCGTGCCCCGTTTTTTATTGCGCCGCATAAGCGCGCTGGCTGCGTTAGACCACATCGGCCAGCGCACTGGCTGCCAGGGCGCGCATTACGCTTTGCCAGCCAGCGACAGCCTGCGCCCCGGCATTTTCAAATACTTCATTCAGCAATTCATATTGCGGCCCGGATAGTGCGGCTTCCAGTTGTTTGCCCGCGGCGGTCAGGGTCAGGCATTTAACCCGGCGATCTTCTTCATCGGGCGTCGATTGCACCAGACCGGCATCAACCAGCGCTTTGAGTGGTCCGTGCACGGCTTGTTTGCTGACGCCGAGTTTTTTTTCCAGCAAACCATTTACCGAAATACCGGGGTCGCGATTAATAAAGTGCAATAAACGATGATGCACGCGATTCCAGCCGCGTTCGTCCAGCAAGGCATCGGGCGCGGCGGTAAAGGCGCGGTAGGCAAAGAACAGTAGTTCTTGCGCTTCATTCAGGTGTTTCGGGTTCATAAATTAAGGCTCAGTAGCTGATCACGATATAGCCAGCGTGGCGCGGTGCAGATCGTGCGTAAGCGCAAACTGTGCTGCTGAAAAAACAAGGGTCAATGATATTGACATCATTCAGCGTAACAAAGAGCATAAGGTCAAATTGATTGACCTTTTTTTGACCGCCGGAGTAAGCCATGTTTGCCCAACGTATTGAACGCCTGACGTCCTCGCTGGTGCGGGATATCCTTGCCGCCGCCAGCCGCCCCGGCATGATTTCGTTTGCAGGCGGACTACCGGCCAGCGAGGCGCTATTTCAGCCCACTGCGGGCGATTTTGCTGTGCTGGACTGTGCGCAATATGGGCAGACCGAAGGTGAGCCGCGCTTGCGCGAGCTGATCGCGCAACGCGGTCGCGCCATGGGTATCGATTGCACGGCGGCCCAGGTTTTGATTCTGAATGGCTCGCAGCAAGGCATCGACCTGGTGAGCAAGCTGTTTGTGGAAGAGGGCACGCCACTGGTGGTAGAAGCGCCCGCCTATCTGGCAGCGCTGCAAGCCTTCAAATTATTCGGTGCGGCGTTGCGGCCGGTCACGGTGGATGCGCAAACCGGCCCGGTCTGGGCTGAACTGCGCGATGCCTTGCCGACCGCACGTTTGTGTTATCTGACGCCGACATTCCAGAATCCGTCCGGCTATTGCTACAGCGAAACCGAACGCGCCACCACCGCCGAATTGCTCGACGCAGCGGACGTGCCTTTGTTTGAAGACGACCCGTACCGCGCGCTCAGCTATGACGGCCCGGCCCCGGCCCCTATCGTGGGTCGCTTGCGTAAAGCGCGCTGGGTTTACCAGGTTCGTTCTCGAAAACACTGGCGCCCGGTTTGCGCCTGGGCTTTTTGATTGCGCATCCGGATCTGATCACACCGCTGACGCGTTTAAAGCAAGCGGCTGATCTGCACAGCAATCGCTTTAGCCAGCATCTGGTGGCCAATTTGCTGGCGGCAGAGCGGCTGGACGCGCACGTCGCCGCCGCCTGCCGTTGTACCAGGCGCGGCGTGCCGCCATGGATGCGGCGCTGCAGACGCACCTGGCCGACAAAGCCAGCTGGCGTTTGCCCCAAGGCGGCTTGTTTTTTTCTGGGTACGACTGCACACGCCGCGCGATACCTACGCCCTGATGCAACAAGCATTAGCAGCAGGTGTGGCGGTGATGCCGGGCGATGCGTTTTATCAAGGCACGGCACCGGCCAGTTATTTGCGGCTGAACTTCAGCCATGCCCACGAGGCTGATATCGCCAGCGGCATCGCGCGCTGGCGGCCTTGATCGCCTGAGGCGCAGTGCAAATTGACAAAAAAAAGCCGGTGGTTGCCGCGCCATCGGCCCGCGTACAATGGCGCGTTTTGCGATCCTTAGAGAAGCAGCAATGCGCGCGAGCAAGTTTCAGAAAGGCCAGTTAATCCTGCTGGCTGTGGTGATCGTGGTGGGCGTGGGCTCGATGTTGCTCGACGTGACCGGCGTTGGCAGCAAAGGCGGTGCGGGCGCGCCCTGAGCGTGGGCGGTCAGGCCGTAGCGGCACGCGCTGGCGCTTATGCCTGCGCTTATGCAGACACCGCACGCAAGACGGTCGAGCTGATCGCGCAAGGCAATCAGGACAAATTCGAGACCTTTTTTTGATAGCAACGAGTGCCGCGAGATCGATCGCGATCTGAAGCTGGAAGTCGTGGCGCTGGATGGCGACTTTGCCAGGTGCGCGGCCCCGGCACTTTCTTTGGTCGTAGCGGTGGCGTATGGGTGCCCCCCGGCATGCTGCACGGCGTGGCAGCCAGACCGTAAAGCAAGCTCCTGGTTGAAACCGGCGTGGCAGTGAGCGGCGTCGCAGTCGGCGCTACTGTAGGAATCCGCTCTCCGCAGGTCGCGCGGCGGCGATGACATCGCCCGGCCCGACCGCTCCCTACACTGCAAGCGTCATGGAGGGAACCGGTGAAACAGCCGGAGTCGGCCTGGATTGTCCGCTCGGACCATCCACCATCCCCCGGCCCAATCAACAAGGAGAAACAGAATGAAGCGTGCTGCCGTAGTAGCTGGCCTGTTGGCCATGTTGGCCTGAGTGCTTGCAACACCGTTGCCGGTGCAGGGCAAGATGTACAGTCCGGTGGTCAAAAGCTGGAAAACGCTGCAGACAAGGCCAAGAACAACTAAGGCTTTGGTCATGCCAATCAACAACGGGCCGATGCGCATGCATCCGGCCCGTTTCTATTGCGGGCGCGGATCGGGTTTAGCGCTGGCCCGCCAGTTGCGGCGGCAGATTGCTGTCCAGCAAGCGTTTGACGCTATTCAGGGGTAGCAGGGCGCGCGTGAATACGCCCTGGCCCGGCGCACTGCGGATCTCCATGCGTCCGCCAATGGCAATAACCCGATGCCGCATGCCTTGCAGACCATGGGTACCCTCGGGCAGCGCGGTCATATCCATGCCCACGCCGTTGTCTTCGATTTCAAGTTTGAGATGCTCGGTATCGACCAGCATGCTCACGCTGACCTTGCCGGCTTCGGCGTATTTGGTGGCGTTGTTCAGCGTTTCTTGCAGTATGCGATAGGCGATCAGGCCCAGTACGTCGTCGATGCGCGCGTCTTCATCCGGCAGGGTCAGGTCCAGTTGCCAACCACAACGTTGCGCCGCGTCTTCCGCCAGTGAGCGCATGGCGGCGACCAGGCCAAAGGTGGTCAGCAAAGAGGGATGCAGTTCTTGCACCACGCGGCGCTTGAACTGGATGCCCTGGTCCAGATTGCTGAGGGTTTTTTTTCCAGCTTGGTCAAAATGCGCGGCGAGCTATCGCCCAACTGGCGCTGCACCCACGAAATATCCATTTTGGTGGCGGTGAGGATGGCGCCGAGCTCGTCATGCAGATCGCGCGCCAGCTTGGAGCGCTCGCGTTCCACATCCACCTGATATTCCAGCGCCAGCCGTTCCAGTTGCCCGGTACGCTCGGCCACAATCTGGTCCAGTTCGGACTGGCGTTGCTGCAATACCAGCGCCTCATCAGTGCGGCTCTCCAGCTCGGCCAGCAAGCGCCGCAAGCTCCACAGCACCAGCGCAATCACCACAATCCAGCAGTGCGACCGAGACGCGCAAACCCAGCACCATCCATTGGCGTACATCGCGCTGGGCCGCTAGCGCGCCGGTTTCGGCGGCAACGATGTTATTGATATGTTCAGTGATTTGCTGGCTGGCTTTCAGGCCGCGGTCGGTGGCGATGATTTCGCGCGCTCGCTCCAGATCGTTCTTGCGGCCAAAGTCGAGCGAGAGATCCATTTCGGAAATCTTCTCGCCGATCTGTACGGACAAGGTCTGGATCTCGGCACGGTTACGGTCCGGCACGCTTTCCGGCACATTGCGATAACGCTCAGCCAGATCGTCTATCAGCCGGCGCGCGCCTGGATGGCATCGTTATACGGCGCCAGGTATTGCGTGCTGCCATTGACCAGAAAGCCGCGCTGTGACGATTCGGCTTCCAGCAACTGGGTGCGCAAGCGGAATAACAACAAGATGCGCGCGCGCGTGGCGCCGATTTCTGCGCCTTGCTGTTCCGAGATGCGGATCAGGTTTTGCGTGGCCACGATGGCCAGCAGCGCACCCAGCGCGCAAGCGGAGAGGGCGAGCGAAACGCGCCAGCCGATGCGGCGTAGCGCGTGCTGAAAACGGACGAGCTGGTTCTTCATGTGCGAAAACAAATTGGCGATTCTTCTGATTTTGTAGGAATGCGCTTACTTTAGCTTCAGTGCGCATACTCTGTTGACCGTTGCCCCGGATGAATACATTAACCGTCAAGCATGCAGGACGATACAGGGGGTTGAGCGACTTGATCAAACCGCCTGCAAGGTACTGCCAGAGTGGTTCGTTGTGACCACTGATATTAGATAGCGCAAAAAAAAGCAATGTAGCCGGTTTTTTGTCGTAGCACGGCAATGACCTTCACTTAGCCACGCTGCCGCGCCGCCTGGTTCCGTCTAGCGAAACCAGGGCCGGTTTCAGGAGCCAGCCATGAACGCCAACGCCGAATTCAATATGGACGTCGAAGAAATTCGCCGTCGTGCCCGTCAATCCGTGTTTGATGGGGCCCAGACCTTTACATACGAAGGCGATGTCAACGCCGTCATCAAGATGCTGAACGAAGCCCTGGCCACCGAACTGGTCTGTGTGCTGCGTTACAAGCTGCATCACTTTGTGGCCACCGGCATACTGTCTGAGCCGATCGCCGCCGAGTTTGCCGTACATGCCGACGAAGAAATGTCGCACGCCAACAAGATTGCTCAACGCATCGTCCAGCTGGGCGGTGCACCGGATTTCAATCCGGAAGGTTTGCTGTCGCGCTCGCATTCCGATTACGTGGCCGTAGACAAGCTGGATGATATGATCCGCGAAAATCTGGTGGCCGAACGCATCGCTATCGACAGCTACCGCGAAATGATCCGCTATCTGGGCGATAAAGATCCCACCACGCGGCGTATGCTCGAAGAAATTCTGGCAGTAGAAGAAGAACACGCCGACGAGCTGTCTGACTGGCTGGAGCGCGGTTAACAGACAGCAGCTATGCGGGCCGGTGCGCGACGTCGCCACTGCCCGATTTTGATGGCCCGGCAAGGCACGGGTCCAGGACACTGAGCGAGGTTAAGCAGCAAATGAAAAAAACGCATTTTACTGGTGGATGATCACGGTATTGTCCGCTCGGGTCTGCGCTCGCTGATCGAGCAGGAAGACGACCTGTCGGTGACCGGCGAGGCCGCTTCGGGTATGGAAGCGCTGCAACTGGTGCGCAAGCAGGAATTTGATATCGCCATTCTCGACATCTCGATGCCGGACAAGAACGGCGTGGATACCCTGCGCGATCTGCAGCATATCCGTCCCGAACTGGCTGTGCTGATTCTGTCGGGCTACGCGCAAGAGCAATATGCGCTCAACCTGATCCGCGCGGGCTGCCGTGGCTATCTGTCCAAAGATTCGGCGCCGGAAGAAATCATCAAGGCCATCCGTACCATCTGCAACGGTCGGCGTTATCTGTCGCCCGAACTGGCTGATCTGCTGGCCTCCGAGCTGACCCGCCCCAGCGACAAGCGCATGCATGAAACGCTGTCGGAACGCGAATTCCAGGTGTTCTACAAACTGGCCAGCGGTAAATCGCCCACCGAGATTGCCTCTGAGCTGTTCTTGAGCGTCAAGACCGTCAGCACCTACCGTGCCCGTGTGCTCGAAAAAAATGAATCTGCGCACCAATGCCGATCTGACCTATTACGCCATCAAGAATGAGCTGATCAGCTAAGCGCAGCAGGCATGCGGCCGCAACGCCGCCACGCCGCAACACCCAGGTAACACAACGCTACCGGCGCGTTAGCTCCGGCAGGCAGGAAAAAAAATGGCAGTCAATCTGATTGAAGGGCGCACCGCACGGGCCGATGACTCCCCGCCAGAAGGGGTGATCGACGTCATGTTGGTGGAAGATTCGGCGCTGATCCGCGAAGCGCTGGTCGATGCCTGCGCGGCGTCGGGCAAAGTCGCGTTTTCGGCTTTTGCCGCCACCGCACGCGAAGCGGTGGATATTTTGCGGGACCGTACCTTTCCGCTGATCATCATCGATCTTGAATTAATGGAAGGTACCGGCTTTGATGTGCTGACCTTCCTGGCACAGCCCGAGCAGGAAGGGCGTCGCCCGGTGCGCATGGTGCTGACCAACCATGCGTTTGCCTTGTATGAAAAGCGTGCCCGTATGTTGGGCGTCGAGTACTTTTTTTGACAAATCGCTGCACTTTGATGAAGCCGTGTCGACGCTGGAACGCGAAGCTGCGCGGCTGGCCGCTTTAGGCCGCACCACCCACTAAGCGGCACAGAACCGCATCGGCACCACCCGCTCCGGCGGGTTTTTTTTCAGCCTGACGCCGATGTCTGCATCGGGGCAGTCCGGTATAAAACTTGCTTTGGTCAAACAATCGCGCCAGCCAGTGCGACAACGGCGCGCGATAAGGAACACGCGGCGCGTGTTTACCGGACAACGGCGCCAGCTGGCGCCACGCAGGGAGCGGTCTGATGCAAGCGTATGTCGAGTTTCTTGGTCATTTGCCGCAATTCCAGTACGACGCCGCGCGGCACAGCGCCACCCACTTGCTTAGTGGCGCCACCGTGGTGTGTGTTGACGGTTCAGATGAGCATCATCAACTGTGCGTGCATTTTCCGGGCGCGGCACATGCAGATTGCGAAGTCGACGGCGCCAAGCTCACCTTGCTGTACATCCACGAGGCTGCCTCGATGGGGATAGCCACCGCGGCGGAATATTCGGCCACCCTGGTCAATATGCTGCTGAAGGCGCAAAACGGCGGCAGCCCGTCGCCTTGACGGCTTTGGTCGGCATGCGCCATGCCGTAACGCCCCACGTTTAGCTGCTCTCTGGTTTACCCGGGCAGCCCATCCTGGCCCGCTTGCCCGGCCCTCGCGCCCCCGCAGCGCGCGCAAGTTGCAATTCCATCCCTTGGGCCGCCCCACTCATCCCGCTTGCCTAACCGCCTGTCTTTTGGCGCCAGCTTACCGCCTGCCCAGGATTCGCCCTGGTGAAAGCAAAAAAATGCTTACGCGCCATCTGGCAATGCCTGGCCTGTTTCTTATCTTTGCTGTAATCAATATTTTTGAAGGTTTTTTCCGGGCTGGTGCGACGTAACAAAAAAATATTCAACAAATACAATATGTTGTGTTGATATTTACGCCAGTATTTTTTCGGCTTACGCTTGCTCGAAATCAATAATCCTACATAAGAAGTCAGCTTGGATGTATGGATTTGTCAATCAATAGGCACATCCCTTGCCGCAACGTCAAGGGTTAGTACTTCATCGAATACTTATTTAGTGGCCTAATTCACCCCAAGCAGCACTGGCAAGGGCCAGCGCAAACGGTCAAGTCGGCATCGGGTGAAGGGGTTAGGCAAATGGGTAAGGTCAACTACAAAGTACAGGCAGCGCGTAGTGCGCTTGCAGTTGCGATGATTGCTGCACTGGCCGCATGTGGCGGTGGTGGCGGTGGCAGCAGCAGCAGCGCAACCGTGGGTAGCACCAGCGACAGCGCGGCAGCAGCGGGCAGCACCAGCAGCAATACCA
>BBFD01000047.1 GCA_001313065.1 Silvimonas sp. JCM 19000 | reverse complement strand
CCGGCGCGCCCGCTGGCGATAGTGAGCTTCTGCTATCAAACCAGGAGCGCAGCATGAGCGCCAACCAGATTATCTATGCCCACCAGTACCTTGATCATTCCGGTACGGTGACCACGGCCAGTGTCGACAATGTGTCGCTCACCCATTACGACGGCAGCGCCCGACACAACCCCGGGCTGGCGGTGACGCATGTCGACAAAAAAAGGCTGGCTGCGTTTTCACGGCAATCTGCCTGGGGGCGAATACACCGCGTTTTTTGTTGCTGGCGTCGTGGCAAAGCGGCGGGCGCCGCATCCAGATCTGTCTGGATAGTCCAACCAGCCCGGCGTTATGGACCCTCAGTTGCCTGAGCACGCCCGAGCCGCAAATCTTGCTGCCCAATATCAGCAGCCATCGCCACGATGTGGCGAGTGGCATGCACGATATCTACCTGGTGTTTCCTGATGGCTTTGATGGCGCGCTCAACTGGCTGGTGCCCACCCAGCGCTGGGAACACGAGCCGGAAGACCAGATGCTGCGTCGCATGCAATGGTTTGATCGCGCCCGCTTTGGCCACATGATGCATTGGGGCGCGTACTCGGTGCTGGGCAAAGGCGAGTGGTATATGAACACCCACCAGATCAGCAAGCCGGACTATATCGATCTGGCTTGCAAACCCTTCAATCCGCAGCATTACGATGCCAATGCCTGGGCCGATGTCATCGCCAGCGCCGGCCAGCGCTATCTGACCATCACCACCAAACACCACGACGGCTACGCCATCTTTGATAGCAATGTGATCGACTTTGCGCCGTATGACGTGGTCGATACCTCGGATTGCCATCTGAGCTTGCTGGAACCGCTGGCCATTGCCTGCCGCGAGCGCGGCATCGTGTTTTGCACCTATTACTCGCTGCTGGACTGGAGCAACCCCAATGCCGTGGCCGTCGACGCCGCCTATGCCGCCGCCGGCGAAGACCCGATCGCCCAGGCCGCCTGCGCCACCTCGATCGAAGCGCAGCGTTATATGTCGCAATTGCGCGAGCATCTTAAAGAAGTCATCGAGATCTTCGATCCAGCGCTGATCTGGTTCGACGGCGGCTGGGCCGGGTTTCTGGATGACACCAACTCGCAGTCCCTCCGCGATTTTCTGCGCTATCTGTCGCCCAATATCATCGTGAATAACCGCATCGGTTACGGCCACGGCGATTACACCACGCCGGAGCAAAGCATTCCGGCGGGCACCCAATCCACGCATTGGGAAAGCTGCATGACCATGAATAACTCGTGGGCTTACAGCTTTACCGATACGCACTGGAAAAACAGCGTCACCGTGCTGAGCAATCTGCTGGATTGCGCCAGCAAGGGCGGCAACTATCTGCTTAACACCGGGCCGACACCGGACGGACAGATTCCGCAGCCTTGCGTGGATACTCTGGGCGAAGTGGGCCGTTGGCTGGGCATCTGGGGCGATGCGGTGTACGGCACCCGCGCGGGCACCTTGTCGGTGGCGGCGCAGCCGCAGGCCTGGTGCACCACGGCCATGCCCGACAAGACTTATATCAGCCTGTTGCAATGGCCTGACGACGCCATCGTGCGCGTGCAAAAAACCGCATCAAACCATCATCGGCGCCTGGTTACTCAATGCGCCCGAGCAGCCGCTGGAATGGCAGATCAGCGCCGGCCTGGTGCTGATCAAAGTGCCAGCACAAATGCCCGACCCCTTGGGCGCGGTGGTGGTGCTCCACACCGAGGGCTATCCAGAACCGGCGCAATATCCGGACAAAGCCTTGTTCCGCACCACCACCACCAACAATGTCTGGTTTAGCGATATCGCGGGCCACGGTCCGCAACTGGCCACCGATGGCGACGGCAAAACCCGCTGGGCCACCATGTCGAATGTGATGCCTTGTGGCTGGAGGTGGACCTGGGCGTGGACGAACGCGTTACCCAGATCGGCTTTGTGCAGAACAATCCCAATATCGCCGACTTCAGTATTTCTGGCTGGATTAACGGCGCGTGGCAGGTATTGCTGCGCGGCAGCGTGCCCCCGGTGGATTACATCGGCTACCTGGCAGAGCCGGTGTATTGCAGCAAAGTGCGGCTGGATATCAGCAGCGCCACCAGTGAAAGCGGGCCCAGCCTGTACAGCTTTAGCGTGATCGACGCCGACGACAGCTGGCTGCCGCTACGCAGCCCGGCCAATCTGGCCTTGGGCGCACAGACCAGCGCCAGCAGCGTCTGGTACAACAAAGCCGATTATCAAACTGCGCATGCCGTGGACGGCGCCGCCAATACGCGCTGGGCCTCCAGCGACAACGTGAAGTCGGCCTGGTTTGAGCTTGATCTGGGGCGACCGCAATTGATGGATGTGATGCGGATCGATGAGTACGTCGACAAATCCGGGCCGCGCATCACCGCCTTCAGCATTCAGGTACCGGATGGCGATGGCTGGCGCGATGTGTATAGCGGCACCGATAGCACCCGGGCTATCAATTTCGGGCGCGGCTTGAGCACCGACAAGCTGCGCATCAATATCACCGGCCTGCGCGATTCAAGCGGGCCGGGCTTTTATGGCCTGGGGCTGTACCAGACCGCGCAACCGCCTTTGCCCAAACTGAGCGATGACGCCCTGCTGGATGCCGAAGCGCACGCCACCTTTGATTTTTTTTCTGGCGCGAAGCCAATCTGACGCCGGGAGCGCCCGGCTACGGTTTGTTTGCCGGCGACAAAGGCAGCCGTACCGCCAGCATTGCCGATATCGGCTTTGGCTTGAGCGCCATCGTGATCGGGGTGGAACGCGGCTGGGTGGCGCGGGACGTGGCCAGCGCCCGGGTGCTGGCCACGCTGTATTCGGTGCGTGACCACGTGCCGCATCACGGCGGCTTTTTTTTCTATCACTTCATCAATATGGATACGCTGGTCTCCACCAGCGAGGTGTCCACCGTCGACACCATGCTGGCGCTCAACGGCATCCTGACCGCCGCGCAATACTTTGGCGGCGAGATCTTTGACGTCGCCCAGCAAATCTATGACCGGGTGGAATGGGACAACTACATCAATCCGGCGCGCAACGCGTTTTATATGTCATGGAGCCCGGATACCAACTTTGACGATGCCTCCAGCTGGGGTGATTACGCCGAGCAGTTCTGCATGTACCCGCTGGCCGCAGCTCGACCACGCATGCGCCCGCCGATACGGCCGCCATGTTCTACGCCTTGAATCGACCGGTGGGCAGCTATAAAGGCAGCGGCGACGTGGTGCATACCTTTGGCGGGGTGCTGTTCTGCTATCAGTTCTCGCACGCCTGGCTGGATTTCCGCCAGGTGACTGATCGCAAAGGCGTGGACTGGTGGACCAACTCGGTGCGCGCCACCCTGGCCAACCGGCATTTCTGCGTGGATATCAGCGATCTGTACCCCTCGCTCGGGCCCAACGACTGGGGCAATACCGCAGTCGGCACGCCGAATGGCTATGTGGTGGCTGGCGCGCCGCCGTCGGGCCGCAACAACGGCAATGACCAGCATGATCTGGATGGCACGGTCACGCCGTCTGGCGCGATCGGCTCCATGCCGTTTACCCCCACCGAATCGCTGGCGGCGTTACGCCACTTTTATGAGGACCACCCTTATCTGTGGAGCAATTACGGCCTGGTCGACGCCTATAACCTGTCGCTGCCCAAGCCGTGGTATAGCAGCGCGGTCAGCGGCTGATCAAGGGCATCAGTCTGTTGATGATCGAGAATTACCGCAGCGGCTTGCTCTGGCGTTTGTGGATGGCGCATCCGTCGGTCAAGCGCGGGCTGGCGGTGGTGTTTGATCCGCCTGCGCCTGATGCCCACCCCGCTACTTGCCGGCGCGCCGGAGGGCGTGCCGCTGGCGGAGTACAGCAGCACCTGATTGCGACCGCGGGCCTTGGCGTCATACAGCGCCAGGTCGGCGGCCTCCACCAGTTGCTGCGCGCTCTGGCCCGGATGCAAGGGCGCAACCCCGGCGCTGAAGCTAGCAAAAAAAAGGTAGCGACTTTTTTTTCCGCGCCTTGCGGGAACGCGGCAAAGCGCTGGCGCAAGCCGTCGATCAAATGGGCGGCCTGCAAGGGCGCAACGCCAGGCAACACGATGGCGAATTCCTCACCGCCATAACGCCCAACTAGCGCGCCCGGCGGCATGCCCAGCCGCAGCAAGCGCGCCAGGCTTTGAATGACATGATCGCCCGCGACGTGACCATACTGGTCGTTGATGTTCTTGAAATGATCGATGTCGATCATCACAAAGGACAGCACATCCTGCTCGCGCACCGCGCGCGGCACGGCGGTTTCGAGCGATTCAATCAGTGTGGTGTGGTTGAGCAACAGCGTCAGGCTGTCGCGCGTCATCCATTGGCGCAAGCGGCGATAGCGCTCGCAGGTCATGCTGACCACGGCCACCAGTTCTTCTGGCGGCATATTCTTGACCAGAAAATCATCACCGCCCATCGAGCGCGCCATCAACTGGCGCGGGCGATTGGTCTCAGTCGACAAAAAAAACACGATGGCACGCCATCAAAGCGCGGCTGCTGCCGGATGATGCGCGCCATCTCGTCGCCCTCGTATTCCGGCATATACACGTCGAGGATGACGATTTCGGGCTTGTGCCGTTCCATCAGCAACAGCACATCGAGCGGATCATGCGTTTTGTGCACATGCATGCCGGCATGGCCCAGCGTGTGTTCCAGCCATTTGAGCATGGCGTCGGAATCATCCACCACCAGCACGCGATACGGCTCGGGCGCGCTCTGGTCCAGTTGCTGATCCAGCCGCGCCACCAGCTTTTGAATATCGAGCGGGCGATTGACGAAATCGGTAATACCCAGACGCATCCAGGCAATCTGGCGCGACACCGGCTCGCCCGAAATCGCCATAAAGATGGGGCCTTGCGCCAGCCGTTTGATCAGCGGAATCTGCGTTTCCAGCCCTTGCGTCACGCCGGGCCCGGCGGTATCGATAAGCACGGCAAACGGGGCTGCGGAGTGCATGGCAGCCAGCAGTTCGGCAATGCGGTCAAAGCTCTGGACTTCAAAGCCGAACACCGCCAGTTGCTGCCCGGTAAGCGTCAAGGCCGCCCGATCGGCACCAAACAGATAAATCAATGCGCTGGATAGACGCGCCATGCCATGCCCTGCCAGAAAAAAAACGGAGCTTACGCCCGGTATGCCAATGTACTACGCGGCGCGCAGGGCCTCCAAACCGGGTGCAACAAGTGTTTCTTATCGGTTCAGAAGCTGCACGATGCAGAACAACGCCAGCAGCACCAGCCAGACCAGGCCCAAGGGCCCACGCTTGGCAAAGCGCCGACTGCGCTCACGCCACGGGTTTTCAATAAAGCGATGCAAGCCTTGCGCCGCCAATAAAGTCACGCCGATAAATGCAGCGTAGACCAGCAATGCCTCGGCCATATTCAGATGTGGCAGATTGTCGGTATCGCTCACGCGGTCATACAGGCCGAAAAAACAAGCCGCGGATAAAAAAATCGAGCACAAAGGCGTGGATCATATAGATGGCATATGACAGTTCTCCGAGCCATTGCAGCGGCCGCCAGCGCAAGATGCGCTGAAAACTGCCGGGGCGGCCGCAGACGATGCCGAGGATGAGCAAGGCCGATAGCGGAAAGATCGCCACATCGTTGCGCACTTGATGGTTGAACTGCAGAAACGCCAGCAAAGCGGCAAAGGCCAGCCACGGTGCAGCGGACGGCAAGCTGATCCGGCGCGCCTGCACCAGCGCCGAGACCAGACACCCCAAAAAGAACCCAGCCACACACCAGACCAGATTGATGTATCGTGCAGTGCGCCCACCAGCATCGCCGCCATGGCGCCGACAGCCAGCCCGGCACTCAGCCACAGCTTGCCGCGCGGAGCCAGCCACACCACCACGGCAAAGATCAGATAGGTATAAAACTCGACGCTGATCGACCAGGCCGGACCATTAAAGGTAAAGCCAACGTTATTGGGCCCTATGCATTGCCATAACAACAATTGTTTAAAAAAATGCAGGCCAGGTATTAAAGGCAAAAGGCTGGCCCAGGTTATATCCCATCCGCGCAAGCGGATATTTGGCGAATTCCATCAGGGTAAATGCGCCAAGCATAAACAAATGCACCGGATATAGCCGGCCCAGCCGCAAAAAAACTGGAATTTCAATACCGCATTCAAATCGTGGAGTTTTTTTTGCCCATACGCCGTGTAGATCACAAAGCCGGACAACACAAAAAAAACAACTGCACCATCAGCGCGCCATTCCGGATGATGGCCAGCTCATGCAATGTGCTGTTCCATGCCGGAATATGAAACAACACCACCAGCAAAGCCGCGATGCCGCGCAGGCTTTCCAGTTCGGCATAACGGATGGAACCGGCTGGCGCGGGCGGAAGAGGCAAAGTCATCGCAAAGAGTTCTTGAGGGTGGAAGGGCGAAGCTGCGGATGATACCTCAGCCCAGGCAGCGCACGCCGCGCTTGTGTCGGCTTGATTTGCGAATATGCGACGAATCTTTGGGTTATTGAAATTGAAGTTATTGCCGCTGCGGCTCGCCGCAATTATTAATCGGCAATAGAAAATAACGCAAAAGGTAGCGTAAAAAAAAACGGTATTCAGGCGGCAGGCGGCCAGGCTATTTTTTTTGCAATCCATCGGACCGGAGTTTATGTCATGCAAAAGTCCTGTACTTGCTAACGGGCAGCGCGTCCCAGCTGCATCTTCGGGAGTTTTGAAAATGCGTGAATTGACATTGGATGAAGTGATGAATGTGGACGGGGGCGGGGCCTCGGTTCGGCCCGATCAGCCGTCGCAGGTTTTGATCGGCTATGGAGCTCAGGCGAATGGCCGGATTGGCAATTTCGCTGCGATCGGGAATTCGCTACCGGGGCCGAGCAACGCATGCGTAAAGGCTACTGTTTTGACCGCTTTGGGCGCATTGCCAAAAGCGACCCCTGCGGGCATTTTCTGGGCTGGCGCCCTGGGCGCGGTAGGCGGGAATTGCTTCTCAAGCAATAGTTGGCGGCGCCGTTGATTCGGACATTTGTAAAAGACATGCCGAAGTAATCCGGGGCCCGCGGATGCTGGCCCCTAACCAATCGAGAGTGACTAGAAAGGTGACCTATGCGCGGTTTTGTGGATCGACATTGGAATCTGGTGGCTCAAGCATTCACTTGGGCTCTTTTCTTTCCCTATTTGCATCTCATTGGCTACGGCAATTTGCTGCTGGACGATCAAGTCCCCTTTATCGTGGCTGCATGCATTGTTGTCATCGGCTTCACTGGAATTCTCTTTTGGGTGGAAAAGATAATGCGACTGGTCGGACCCAAGTCGGTCTCGAATGGCAGCGCAGAACAGGGGCACACGTGATGCGAAAACTTTTTTCTGCGGCACTGGTATTCGCTGACGTGGATGATCACGTTCTTCAGCCTGCCTGTATTCTGGTGGCGCCTTCGCGTCATTGTCGAAGAGCGCGGTCAACTGCCGGAAGCCCTGAATACCTGCTTGTTACTGGGCTTTTTTCATCGGCTACGGCACGGTGGTCTATTGGGCTATGCGGGCCATCAAATGGCTGTTCTTTGATGAGCTGAAGCCGTCCGACCACGCCAACTTGCCTTAGCCCCATTTTCAAATGCTGTTTGAAAGTGCCTTCGCGTTTAGCGGGTTTTTTCTGCGCAATGGTTGGGCGGATGATCTGGCCTAAGCTGTAGCAAACCGATCAAGTCCATCCAGCAACGCGGAGATCCCACCCATGAAAGCCGTCGCCTACTACAAGAATCTGCCTGTCGATCAGCCGAATCGCTGCAAGACATTACCCTGCCCGACCCTACTCCGGGCGAGCATGACCTGTTGGTGGAAGTCAAAGCCGTGTCGGTCAACCCGGTCGATACCAAAATCCGCGCCAATGCCGCGCCGGACGAGGGCCAGGCCAAAGTGATCGGCTGGGATGCGGCGGGCGTGGTGAAGGCGGTGGGTTCTGCCGTTACCTTGTTCAAGCCGGGCGATGCAGTGTTCTATGCGGGTGCACTCACCCGCGCGGGCAGCAATAGTGAATTACAGATCGTCGACGAGCGCATCGTCGGTCACAAGCCTAAATCGCTCGATTTCGCCCAAGCCGCTGCGCTGCCGCTGACCAGCATCACCGCGTGGGAATTGCTGTTTGATCGGCTGCAAGTGCTTGATTCCAGCCAGCCTGCTGGCAAGACGCTGCTGATTATCGGTGCGGCGGGCGGCGTGGGTTCGATCATGACCCAACTGGCGCGGCAGCTGACCGGCCTGACTGTCATCGGCACTGCCTCGCGCGCCGAAACCCGGGACTGGGTAGGAGAACTCGGCGCGCATCACGTCATCGACCATACCCAGCCGCTGGCCGCCGAACTCAAGCGCATCGGCATCCCGCAGGTCGATTACATCGCCAGCCTGACCCATACCGACGACCATTTTGAACAGATCGTCGAAGCCATCGCGCCGCAAGGCAAGCTGGCCTTGATTGACGACCCGCAGCTGTTTGACTGGCGCAAGCTCAAGCGCAAGAGCGTGTCTTTGCATTGGGAATTCATGTACACGCGCTCGATGTTCAACACGCCGGATCAGATCAAGCAGCATCAATTGCTGAACCAGGTGGCACGGCTGGTCGATGCCGGCACCGTGCGCACTACGCTGGCCGAGCACTTTGGCACCATCAACGCGGCCAATCTGAAAAAAAAGGCGCATGCCTTGCTGGAATCGCATAAGGCGCGCGGCAAAATCGTGCTGGAAGGCTTCTAAACGCCACAGGCCGCGTGGGCGGCAACGCATAGACGCGAGTCGTAGCTTGTCCAGCTGTGGGCAACCCGCTACGCTCGCGTCATCTTTTGCCAGATACAAATAGCCACCCATGGGCATACGCAAGCTCGCCAAAGATTTGCAGTTGTCGGTTTCCACCGTATCGCGCGCGCTCAGCGACAGCGACGAAGTCAGCGCCAAAACGCGGGAACGCGTGCGCGAGGCCGCGCTGGCGCAAGGCTATGCCCCCAACAAGGCCGCCGCCAGCTTGCGTAAAGGGCGGCTGGATGTCATCGGCTGATGCTGCCGGCGCGGCGTGAAGAAGAAAACTACACGCTGGGCGTGTTTATGACGCTGGCCGATGGCCTGCAATCGGTGCTGGCTTTGCATGGCATGGATCTGGTCATGTACGGCAGCAAATCGTACGAAGAAGAATTTGCGCGTTTGCGCCGCATTGTGGAGCGGCGGCATGTGGATGGCGTGATTCTGGCGGGTACGCGTCGCCAGGATGAACGCCTGGATTACGTGGCCGCGCGCGGGTTTCCGCTGGTGTCCTTGGGCCGCTGCGAATCGTGCGCTGACCAGTCCTGGGTGGATCTGGATTTTGAAGCCGCCGCCGTGGCCGCCGTGGCGCGTCTGGTGGCGCAAGGCCATCGTCATATTGCCATCGGCGTGCCGGGCAATGATGCGATGCAGGCGCACGTGTATACCAACGCCTGGCGCGCCGCCATGCAAAGCCATGGCCTGGTCCCGCGCGAAGAGGATGTGCAGATCAACGAGTTGAGCGAGCGCGGCGGTTATCTGATCACCGAAGCCTTGCTGGCGCAGCCCAATCCGCCCACCGCCATCATGTTTCAGAGCGATGCCATGGCCGTGGGCGCGTATCGCAAATTGCACGAGCTGGGGCGGGTGCCGGGGCGTGATCTGGCGATTTCGGGCGGCGTGCTCAGTAGCGATGTGCCGGAATATCTATCGCCACGGCTAAGCGGTTTTACCGTCGACGCTACGCGCTGGGCCAGCATCTGGCCAAGGCCTTGCTGATGCAGATTCCCGACTTTGCCGTGCTGTACGGCAAAACGCCGCGTCAGACTTTGTGGCCGTTAACCTTGCGCGAGCGCGAAAGTGATCTGGGCACGCCGCGCTGAAATGCGCGCATGTCCGATAGCACCAGCCCTGCTTTGCCGCTCTGCCGCAGCCATTCTTTTAAGCTTTCTCACACGCAGCATTTCGATTTTGCAGCGAACGCTTGACACTTTTGAGTGCGGCGACAAGAATTTGCGCACCAAACCGGAAACGTTTCCGTAACGCAACCGAAGTGGCTACAAAACACCGTAACTCAGACACGAAGCCGGGCGCGGATTAGCGCCGGGCGTGGCCCATACGCCAGCGGCTAATCTGCGAGCACGCTGCGACGTCACAGTAAGGGAGAGGGTTTATGAACATCAGGATTTCGACAATCTGCGCCACTTTAACCCTGGCGCTGGCTTCGGCCAGCAGCCTGGCCGCCACGCTGTCGGTCTGGGCGGTGGACGAGCCGGACAATTACACCGAAAAAAATGGCGCGCGAGTTCGCCAAGCTGCACCCGGATATCCAGTTGCAAGTGCGCAAGGTGGGGTTCTCCTCGCTGAATGATGAAGCGATGCGCGCGGTGATGTCGGGCAATGGCCCGGACGTGATCCCGATCGATAATCCCAACACCGCGATGTTTGCCGCCAAGAACGCGCTGCTGGACCTGACCCCGTATCTGGCCAAATCCAAAGTCATCGACGTCAAACAGATTTATCCGGGCCCGCTGAAAAAAACGCCAGCTGGAACGGCAAGGTCTACGCCATCCCGCGCGGCGCCAACACGCTGGCGCTGTATTACAACGAAGACATGTTCAAAGCCGCTGGCCTCGACCCCGACAAGCCGCCGCAAAGCTGGGACGAGCTGTATGCCGACGCCAAAAAAAGCTGACCAATGCGCAGAAGAATGTGTACGGCCTGGCGTTCTCGGCCGTGGGCGATGAAGAAGGCGTGTTCCAGTTTCTGCCGTTTATTCAGGCTACCGGCGCAGATTGGGACAAGCTGAACGATCCGGGCGCCGCGCGCGCCGCCGCGTTCTGGCAAAAGCTGCTGGATGAAAAGCTGGCCTCGCCCGATACGCTGAGCCATCGACAGTCCGAAGCCGCCGCCACTTTTATCAACGGCAACGCCGCCATGGATATCAACGGCCCGTGGGAACTGATGGCGGTGGAAAAAAAAGGCGCCAAATTTAAATGGCGCGTGGCTTTGCTGCCGCCAGAAAAAAGCCGGTGGCACGCGCGCCTCGGCCTTGGGCGAACAAAGCCATGCCGTGCTGCGCAGCGCCAAAAACCCGCAAGCGGCATTTGCCTTCCTCGAATACATGTATTCGCAGCGCAACCGTAACTGGAACGAGTTCGGCATGTTGCCGCCCAGCAAAGATACGGTAACCAAAGATCCGAAATGGCCGCAGGCGTACAAGACGTTTAACGAGCAAATGCAATATGCCCGCCCGCGCGGCCCCAATCCGCAATGGCCAAAAGTGTCCAAAGCCATTTCGACCGCTGTGCAATCGGTGCTGACGCACCAGGCTGATCCTAAAAAAAGCCATGGATCAGGCGTATAAAACCGTCGAAGCCACCAAGCATTAACCTGGCCGCGGGCGTCACCTTCCGACGCCCGCCTCTGCCTCTGGAACGACGCAATGAACAAGCTGCTCAGCCGTTTTCCGCGCGAAAACGGATTTGAAATCACGCTGGCGGGCTTTGCCCTGCTGTATCTGCTGCTGTTTGCCGGCCTGCCGCTGCTGTACAACATCGTGCTCAGCTTTCAGCAAGTCGACTTGATGGAGCCCGCCACCCTGCTGCGGCCGTTTGCCGGGCTGGCCAATTATCGCGATGTGTTCAGCCGCCCCGAAGCGGGCCAGGTACTAAGCAACACGCTGCAGTTTGTCGGCTTGTCGCTGCTGTTTCAGGTGGTGATCGGGTTTTTTGCTGGCGATGCTGTTTTTGCAGGACTTTCCGCTGGCCACCTTTATGCGTGGACTGTTTCTGGCGGGCTGGATCATGCCGGGGCTGGTGGTGGGCGTGATCTGGAAACTGCTGTTTGCCGGCGATTACGGCGTGCTGAACCATGTGCTGACGCAGATGGGCATTCTGCATAGCAAGATTTTCTGGCTGTCCGATCCGCAGTGGTCCTTGTACGCGGTGATCATCGCCAATGTGTGGTTGGGCGTGCCTTTTAATATGTTGCTGCTGTCGGTGGGCCTGGCCGCCATCCCGGCTGATTTGTATGAAGCCGCCGAACTCGATGGCGCCAACGCCTGGCAACGCTTCTGGGGCATTACGCTGCCGATGATGAAATCCACGCTGGGCGCGGTGGTGTCGCTGGGCGCCATCATGACCATGCAGCAGTTCGATTTGCTGGCGGCGTTGACGCAAGGCGGCCCAGCCAATTCGTCGCAAGTGGCGCAGTACTGGTCGTGGCAATTGTCGCTGCAAACCTTTGAAGTGTCGGCCGGCTCCGCCGTGGCCACGCTGATGATGGTGCTGGTGCTGATTGTGGCGGTGATCTACGTGCGCAGTACGCGCAATGAACGGATGGTGTGAGCATGAAGCGCTATGTACTGATGGTGATTGCGCTGATCGTCACCGCCATATACCTGTTTCCCTTGTACTGGATGTATATCACCGTGTTTAAAAGCGCGGCCGAGATGTTCCAGTTTCCGCCCACGTTCTGGCCACAGCAGGCCGAATCGCATCTGCGCCAGGTGTTTGAAGAACGCAATATGGCGCGCTTTTTTTGTGGAATTCGCTGCTGATTGCCTGCGGCACCACCGGCGTCACCCTGTTAGTGGGCACCGGCGCGGCCTATGCGCTGGCGCAAGTGCAGAACCGCTGGACCAGCGCCGCCATCTTTGCCGTGCTGGTGCTGCAGGCGCTGCCGTCCAGCCTGATGGTGACGCCGATCTTTACCGCGTTTAAAGGCTTGGGTTTGCTAGAAACGCCGCGCTTTGCCGTGGTGATTGCGCAGATCACCAAAACGCTGCCGTTTTATATCGTGCTGTGCCGCGCCAGCTTTGTGCAGGTGCCGCGCGAATTACGCGATGCCGCGCTGGTGGATGGCGCCTCGCCCATGCGCGCGTTTTTTTTGGCGTGATTCTGCCGCTGGCGGTGAATGGCATTCTGGTGTCGGCCATCCTGGTGTTTCTGCAGTCGTTCGGCGAATACGTATACGCCCGCTCGCTGATTCTGGACGACCAGTACCAGACCGCCACGGTCGGCTTATCGGCCTTTGTCGGCGCCACCAAAACCGACTGGATCGGGATCATGACCTACTCGGCCATCTTTGTGACGCCGATCCTGATTGCCTTCATGTTGTTACAACGCAAGATCGTCGCCGGTTTGACCGCAGGCGCACTCAAGTAAATCGGTGAGGAGAAGTTTGTGGACCAGGCAACGCATCGCATCCAGATCGAGAACCTGAGCAAGGCCTACGGGCCGGTACAGGTGCTGAAGGACATCAATATCTCGGTGCCGGAAGGCCGCTTTGTGGCCTTGATCGGGCCGTCGGGTTGCGGCAAGTCCACCTTGCTGCGCACGATAGCCGGGCTGGAAAAAAAATCACCGGCGGCACGCTGCGCATTGATGGCCAAATCGTTAACGACATGCCGCCGCGCAAACGCGATGTGGCCATGGTGTTCCAGAGCTACGCGCTGTATCCGCATATGAATATCGAAAAGAACATGTCGTATTCATTGCGGCTAAAGCGCAGCGCGCCCGAGGCGATCAAGCAAAGCATTGCCGGTGTGGCCGAAACCCTGGGCCTGGGCCATTTGCTGGAACGCATGCCGCGCCAGCTATCCGGCGGCCAGCGCCAGCGTGTGGCCATGGGGCGCGCCATTGTGCGCAACCCCAAAGTGTTTTTTTTGTTTGATGAGCCGCTGTCCAACCTGGACGCAGCATTGCGCGTGCATATGCGCGCCGAGATCCGCAAATTGCACCATCGTCTGCATGCCACCTCGGTCTACGTGACGCATGACCAGATCGAAGCCATGACCATGGCCGACCATGTGGTGGTGCTGCGCGCGGGCCAGGTGGAACAGCAAGGCGCGCCGCTGGCTTTGTACGAGAAACCGGCCAACAAGTTTGTGGCGGGCTTTATTGGTTCGCCGGCAATGAATTTTATCGAAGGCGTGGTCGGGCCCGATGCCCGATGCGTGACATTCGGCGGCGCCGCGCGGCAACAGCTCGAACTGGGCCGCGCGCTACCCCCCGGCCAGCCGGTGTGGATTGGCCTGCGGCCCGAACATCTGCGGCTGGAAGGCGAGGGCCAGAGCGTACAAGGCGTAATCGACAGCGTGGAAAGCACCGGCTCGATGACGTTTATTGCGCTCAATGTCGATGGCGCGCCGCAGCCCGTGCTGGTGGCGCATCCAGCACGGTCAAGGCCGCTGCGGGCGATGTGCTCAAGCTGTATATCGCGCCCCAGCAAATCCATGTGTTCGACAAGACGACGGAACTGGCGCTGTAACTTCGCGGCGGCTTTTTTTACACGATCAATCCGGCCACGGTCGAAACGTTTCGACCGACTCGACCAATACTTTTCTCTGGAATCGATCATGAAAATCAGTGACGGCAACTGGCTGATCAAAGACGGCCTGAATGTCATGTACGCAGTGCAAATCCACAGCGTGGACGTCACCGAGCAAGGCTTGCTGGTGTATGCCGCGCCGCGCGACGTGGCCAGCCGCGCTGGTCAGCTGGATACCGGGCTGATTACGCTGCGCTTTTTTTTCGCCGCAGGAAGGCGTGATTGGCGTGCGCATCAGCCACTTTGAAGGCACGCGGGATGTGGCCCGCACTTTGCGCTTAACCACAGCGCGCCACAGATCAGCACCACCAACACTGCCGATGTGGCCAGCTTGACCAGCGGCAATCTAACGGTGCGCATCGCCAAAACCGGCGACTGGGGCATCGATTTTTTGCGCAATGGCAAACGCATTACCGGCAGCGGTTTTCGCGGTTGCGGCCAAGTCATCGACACCACGCAAGGCGGCGCGCCGTTTATGTTTGAGCGCCTGGACCTGGGCGTGGGGGAAAACGTCTACGGCCTGGGCGAGCGCTTTACCGCCTTCGTTAAAAAAAACGGCCAGGTGGTGGAAAGCTGGAACCGCGATGGCGGCACCAGTACCGAGCAAGCGTACAAAAAAACATCCCGTTCTATCTGACCAATCGCGGTTACGGCGTGTTTGTAAATCACCCCGAAAACGTGTCGTACGAAGTGGGCAGCGAAAAGGTCACCAAAGTGCAGTTCAGCGTGGCGGGCCAGGCGCTGGAATATTTTGTGATCGACGGCCCCACCCCCAAGCAGGTGCTGGACCGCTATACCCGACTGACCGGCCGCCCCGCGCTGCCGCCGGCGTGGTCGTTCGGGCTATGGCTGACCACGTCGTTTACCACGGATTACGACGAAGCCACGGTGAACCACTTTATCGATGGCATGGCCGAGCGGCAGATTCCGCTGCATGTGTTCCATTTTGATTGCTTCTGGATGAAGGCTTTCCACTGGTGCGATTTTGAATGGAACCGCGAAACCTTCCCCGACCCCGTCGGCATGCTGGCGCGGCTGAAGGCGCGCGGGCTGAAGATTTGCGTGTGGATCAATCCGTATATCGCGCAACCGTCGCCGCTGTTTGCTGAGGGCAAGGCCAAAGGCTACCTGCTACAGCAGCCCGATGGCGACGTGTGGCAATGGAACCGCTGGCAGCCGGGCCAGGGCATCGTCGACTTTACCAATCCGGATGCTTGCGAGTGGTACGCCGGGCATCTGCGCCGCTTGCTGGATATGGGCGTGGATTGCTTCAAGACCGACTTTGGCGAACGCATCCCCACGGACGTGGTGTATCACGACGGTTCCGACCCGCAGAAGATGCACAACTACTACAGCTATCTGTACAACAAGGTGGTGTTTGATGTGCTGGTAGAAAAACGCGGCGCGGGCGAGGCGGTGCTGTTTGCCCGTTCCGGTACGGCCGGCAGCCAACAATTGCCGGTGCATTGGGGCGGCGATTGCAGCGCGACGTACGAATCGATGGCCGAGACTTTGCGCGGCGGTTTGTCGCTGAGCCTGAGCGGCTTTGGCTTCTGGAGCCACGACATCAGCGGCTTTGAAAACACGGCCCCGGCTGATGTGTACAAGCGCTGGAGCGCGTTTGGCCTGTTATCGAGCCATAGCCGGCTGCATGGCAGCAAATCGTATCGCGTGCCGTGGTTGTTTGATGACGAGGCCGTGGCGGTGGTGCGCCACTTTACCGAGTGGAAAAGCCGGCTGATGCCGTATCTGTTTGATGCCTCGGTACAGGCGGTCGAACACGGCACGCCCACGCTGCGCGCGATGATGCTGGAGTTTCCGGACGACCGTGCCTGCGATTTTCTGGACCGCCAGTATTTACTGGGCGGCCATCTGCTGGTGGCGCCGGTGTTCAATGCCGAAGGCGATGTGGAGTTCTATTTGCCGCCGGGCACATGGACCCATCTGTTTAGCGGCGAGGCAGTGCAAGGCGGCCGCTGGCTGCGGCAACAGCACGGCTTTATGAGCCTGCCGCTGTACGTACGGCCCAACACGTTGCTGGCCATCGGCACGCAAGATCAACGGCCTGATTACGACTATGCGCGTGAAGTTGAATTGCATCTGTACGCGCTGGACGACGGCGCCAGCGCCACCGCCACGCTGCGCGATCTGGGCGGCAAGGTGGTCACCACCGTCACCGTGCAACGTAACGGCGCGCAATACCAGGTGGAGGTGGAAGGCTGGCAACAGCCGCTGCCGCTGCTGATTGACGGCCAGCGCCATATGCTCAGCGAAGCGCGGGTGGTTTTTTGAAGCCGGAAAAGCATGAGGTGTAGGGCGCGTTACCCCTTGGGGCAACGCACAATTCGGGGCCAAAGGTCCCGGCCCCATCCGGGGCCGTCCGGCGTCCACGGCATAACCAAAATGTGCGTTGCCCCCGCAAGCGAGGACAAGCCCCCCCCGAGGGGGTAACGCACCCTACCCGAAGCGCGGGTGGTTTTTTTTGAAGCCGGAAAAGAATGAGGTGTAGGGAAGTTTTATAAAGCGGGACTCCGGGCGCGCACCGTGACCCACAACAAGTGGTGCGTCAGGCTGGCAGCTGCTCGCATAGCGCTTTGATTGGTGGGTCTAGACCCACCCTATGCGCAGAGAATCGTCTTTCTTTGTTCGAAATGTTGTCTCCTCATTTGTGCGCCACCTCTCTCCCGAGGGCTGGCGCATTCTTTTTTTAAAATTGTTATACAGATCAGCCCCGTAGCGCTACGAGGGCGCGGTGCTTTGCAAAATATGCGATAGTCGGGGCGTAAGAAAAAAAAGACGCCGCGGCGATCAGCGCGGCCCGTCAGCCGATCCCGCCTTGCGAGTACACGCCCATGAATGCCTTCGTCACCACGTCTTTTGCGCCTGAAGTGGGCGAGATGAAGCTCTCCGAGCTCATGGCGTCTTTGAGCTATGCACTGGATATCACTGAAGGCCAGCCCGCAGGCCATTGCATCCGCGTGTGCTGGATTGGCCTGTCAATTGCACGGCAAATGGGCGTGCCCGAGCGTGAACAATGGGATCTGTATTACACGCTGCTGCTCAAGGATCTGGGGTGTAGCAGCAATGCCGCGCGCATTTGCGAGCTGTATCTGACTGACGATCTCGGCTTCAAGCGTGATTTCAAAACCGCTGGCACCGGCCTGCCGCAAATCCTCGGCTTTGTGTTTGCCCACACCGGCAAAAAAAACGCGCGTGGGGTGAGCGCCTGAACGCCATCCTGAATGTAATGAAGAACGGCGGCGATATGGCGCAAGAGCTGATCAGCACGCGCTGTGATCGCGGCGCCAGCATCGCGCGCAAATTGCGTTTTAACGAGACCATCGCGAGCGGCATTCGCGCGCTGGACGAACATTGGGATGGCGGTGGCCGCCCGGCGCAGCTGGCGGGCGAGGCGATTCCGCTGGGCGCGCGCATTGCCTTGCTGGCGCAAGTCATCGATGTGTACCACTTAAGCCATGGCGCCAAAGCCGCCCTGCGCGAGGTGCGCCGTCGCAAGGGCAAATGGTTTGATCCGCGACTCTGCACCGCCTTTGAAGCCGTCGCGCGCGATCCGGCCTTCTGGCTGGAACTTGAATCAGCGCATATCGAAGAAACCGTGCTCAAGCTGGAGCCGGCGCAGTTTGCCGTCCGGTTGGACGAAGATTATCTGGACGATATCGCCGCAGCGTTTGGCGAGATTGTCGATTCCAAAAGCCCGTTTACCTCGGGCCATAGCCAGCGTGTGGGCTTGTATACCGACGCCATCGCGGCCGCACTGGGCG
>BBFD01000046.1 GCA_001313065.1 Silvimonas sp. JCM 19000 | reverse complement strand
GTTGCCCTACGGGTAACGCACCCTACCCATCATGCTTGCGCACCCGGCAGAACCGGCCGCAGGCGCGCATCCTCTGCATTCTTCTCTTTGGCTTTGAGTGGTGGGTCCAGACCCACCCTATCCAGCCCCACCCAGCCCGCGACAGATCAGCGCATCACCAAGCGGCAGCGCAGCGCCCCGCCAAAGGGCAAAGGCGCAGCCAAGCCCTCCGCCTCGCAACAGCGCAGCGCATTGCGTACCCGCAAAGCCGCATCGGGTCGAATTATGGCGCAGGCAGTTTGCAGACCGCCGGAGCGCAGGAAGCGTAAACGTACGTCCTTGTACGTGCGCATTCCGAGCACCGCCGGGCTGCAAAATGCCTCGCCAGAATCGACCAACAGAGCAAAGACCGCCGGAGCGCAGGAAGCGTAACGTACGTCTTTGTACGTGCGCATTCCGAGCACCGCCGGGCTGCAAAATGCCTCGCCAGAATCGACCAACAGCTGCAAAAAAAAAACCCGCCTTGCGGCGGGTGAAGGTACGACTCTGCTCTTTTGGGATAAACCCACCTGCATATATTTACAAACCAGCTAACACGCCTCGCATACCGCAGCGAACCCCCGGCAACCGAACTTGCCGCAATCCGCCGCGCTACGACTTACTCCACGCGCTCGCCATGCAGGGTTACATCCAGACCCTCGCGTTCTTCTTCTTCAGTTACGCGCAGGCCCATCACAACATCAATAATCTTCAGCAGTACGAAGGTCAGCACGCCGCTGTAGATCAGGGTGCACAGCACGCCCTTGATCTGCAGAACCACGTTGCCATCCACACCGCCGATATCTTTTACCGCAAACACACCGGTCAACACCGCACCCAGGATACCACCCACGCCGTGCACACCGAATGCGTCGAGGGAGTCATCGTAGCCCAGTTTGTGTTTCAGCCACGTTGCGGACCAGAAGCAAACGACACCCGCCAGCAAACCGATGATCAACGCACCGCCCACGCCCACAAAACCAGCAGCCGGGGTGATGGCAACCAGACCTGCAACGGCGCCAGAGATGATGCCCAGTACCGAAGGCTTGCCCTTGGCGATCCACTCGGCAAACATCCATGCCAGTGCGGCCATGGCAGTTGCAACTTGCGTGGTCATCATGCGAAGCCGGCGCGGCCATCAGCAGCCAGTGCGGAGCCGGCGTTAAAGCCGAACCAACCCACCCACAGCATCGAAGCACCGATCAGCGACAGCACCAGATTGTGCGGTGCCATGGCTTCCTTGCCGTAGCCGACACGCTTGCCCAGTACTAAAGCACAAACCAGGCCAGCTACACCGGCGTTGATGTGTACGACCGTACCACCAGCAAAATCAAGGATGCCAGCGGTGGCCAGCCAACCCGTCGGTTCCCACACCATGTGCGCAATCGGTGCATACACGATGATCGACCACACGCCCATGAACACCAACATGGCAGAGAACTTCATACGGTCAGCAAATGCACCGCAGATCAGCGCCGGGGTGATGATGGCAAAGGTCATTTGATAGACCATGTACACCGATTCCGGGATCGACTGTGCCAGGTGGCTGACGGTCAGCGTGGTAGCCGACGCGCCCTTCACATAGGCCATGCCAGACAACATGACGCGGGAGAAGCCGCCGATAAAGCTATTGCCCGGCGTGAAGGCCAGCGAATAACCAATCACGACCCAGATCACGGTGATCAGCGCGGTGATGGCAAAGCTTTGCATCACGGTGGCCAGCACGTTCTTTTTGCGCACCATGCCGGCATAGAACAGCGCCAGGCCCGGATGGTCATGAACAGCACCAGCGCGGTGGAGGTCAGCATCCATGCAGTGTCGCCACCGCTGATCTTGGACGAATCAACCGAGAACGGCGCAGTCGGTGCCGGTGCGGCAGCAGGCGCCGCAGCGGCTGCAGAAGCATCAGAGGCAACAACAGCGGCAGCCGGCGCCGGTGCAGCGGCAGATGCGTCGGACGCGATAGCGGCCGCAGCATCAGACGCGGCAGGCGCTGAAGCATCGTCGGCAAAGCCGGGGGCAGCCACAAACATGGCGCCCAGCAACGCGACCATTGCAAATAGTTTTTTTTCATCGGGGCATCTCCTTCCCTTATTTTTGCTTAAATCGCAGATTCGCCGGTTTCGCCAGTGCGGATACGCACCACGGATTCCAGTTCAAATACAAAAAAATCTTGCCGTCGCCGATCTTGCCGGTGTTCGCCGCTTTCTCGATGGCTTCGACGGTTTGATCGAGCAGATCGTCAGCAATGGCGACTTCGAGTTTGACCTTGGGCAGAAAATCAACCACGTATTCCGCACCACGATACAACTCGGTATGGCCCTTTTGACGGCCAAAGCCCTTCACTTCGGTTACGGTCAACCCGGCAACACCAATTGCTGACAGGGCTTCACGAACCTCATCAAGCTTGAATGGCTTGATGATGGCGGTAACAAATTTCATGGGTTTGCTCCTCATGTCCCGGTAACGACAGTGCAACATGAGCAACAAGCATGCCATGTGCCGCAAAGCCCGAAAAAATACCGGCTTGTCGGAGAAAAAAAACCGACACGCCGCACCAGAAGCGCGCGCCACGAACCAACGTGGAAAACAGCCGGGCACAGTTTCGGTGCGGCAGGCCTTGTCAGAAACATAGTGCACATCACGTCAGCCCGCCATCAGCGCGGCGCGTCTGCTACACTGCAAAAAAAATCCAGCAAAAAAACCCGGAGAAACCATCATGTTGAAAGACAAGTTTTTTTGACGACATCGCCAGCCGCATTTCCGATGCCATCGCCAACAGCCCGGCCAAAGACGTAGAAAAGAACGTGCGCGCCATGATGAGCACGGCGTTTAACAAGATGGATCTGGTCACGCGCGAAGAATTTGATATCCAGCAAGAAGTGCTGGCCCGCAGCCGCGAAAAAAACTGGCGGCACTGGAAGCCCGTATTCTGGAACTGGAACAACGCGTGACTGGCGGTAACCCGCAAGACAGCCTGTAAGGCTGTTTCTTAAGCACAAATTCGGCGCAGGACGGGCTGCGCGGTTGATCATCTGGACGGTCAGTCGCGTAATGCCCTGAAGTGGCGCTTGCAATAAAAAAAGGCGATGCCGTGGCGGCATCGCCTTTTTTTTACGCGGATGAGGAACGTTGAAGCCCGTGGATGAAACCCGCAACCCTTGGCGTTCTGATTGCTGGCTTTGGTGGGTGGGTCATGACCCACCCTATGCATCGCAGCTCACGCTGGAAAAATTGGTGGCATAGGGTGGGTCTAGACCCACCGTCAAAGCCGCTGAGAGATTTGCCATTGCATGCTTCTTTGGCAACTTTGGAAGGTGGGTCTCGACCCACCCTATGGGGCATCACAACATAAACCGCGCCAGATCCTCGTTGCCCACCAGCGGGCCCAGTTTGGCGCTGACGGCGGCGGCGTCCAGTGTTACGGCGCCGGTCCTGGCCTCGTACGACAAATCTTCCAGCAGCTTTTCCAGCACGGTCGACAAGCGTCGCGCGCCGATGTTTTCGGTGCGCTCGTTCACCTGCCACGCAATTTCGGCAATGCGCTGGATGGCGTCTTCGCTAAACGTCAGCGCCACACCCTCGGTTTGCATCAGCGCCTGATATTGCTTGACCAGACAGGCATCCGTTTGAGTCAGGATGCGTTTGAAGTCATCCACAGACAGCGATTCCAGCTCAACGCGAATCGGAAAGCGGCCTTGCAGCTCGGGGATCAGATCAGACGGCCGCGCCAGATGGAACGCACCCGATGCAATAAACAGAATGTGATCGGTGTTGACCATGCCGTACTTGGTGCTCACGCTGGTGCCTTCCACCAACGGCAGCAGATCGCGCTGTACGCCCTGGCGGCTGACTTCGCCGGCGCTGCCTTCGGCGCGGCTGGTCACCTTGTCGATCTCATCGATAAACACGATGCCGTTCTGCTCCACCGAGCGCAGCGCTTCGGCGCGGGCGTCTTCTTCATTCACCAGCTTGGCGGCTTCTTCATCGGTCAGTCGCTTCATTGCTTCGCTGATCTTCAGCTTCTGCTTTTGCGTCTTGCCCGCCATCGCGCCTTTAAACATGTCTTGCAACTGGCTGGTGAAATCTTCCATGCCCGGCGGGCCCATCACGTCCATGGTGGGTGCAGCGGCGGCCACTTCGATTTCGATTTCTTTATCGTTGAGCTCGCCTTCGCGCAGCTTTTTTACGAAATTTCTGCCGGGTCTCGCGGCCCGCTTCGTCTTGCTGCGGGTTGGGCGCAAACGGGCCCTTGGGTGGCCCGGGCACCAACACATCGAGGATGCGGTCTTCGGCGGCGTCCTCAGCGCGCACGCGATTACGCTGCATGGCGCGTTCACGCGCGCCTTTAACCGCCACTTCGATCAGATCGCGGATGATGCTGTCGACGTCTTTGCCGACATAACCCACTTCGGTGAATTTGGTGGCTTCCACCTTGATAAACGGCGCATCGGCCAGCCGCGCCAGGCGACGGGCGATTTCGGTTTTGCCACGCCGGTGGGTCCGATCATCAGGATGTTCTTGGGGGTAATTTCGTGGCGCAGCGGCTCAGCCACTTGCTGGCGGCGCCAGCGATTGCGCAAGGCGATTGCCACGGCCTTTTTTTGGCGTCGTGCTGGCCCACTATGTGTTTATCCAGCTCGTGGACAATCTCGTGCGGCGTCATGGTGGTCATCAGGAATTCCAGGCAGATTTGGCTGCAGCGGAGGCAGCGATAGCCTTCAAGGTTCAGGCTGTGACGGCGATTTTCAAGGTCGGCTGTGGCGTGCAGCCGCGGCGCCAGGCTGGCATGATGGGCAGCTCCTTGCCTGACTGCTACCGCCGTGTCCGATACCCGCCCCGCTGTTCATCCCACCTTGTTGTTGCTGTGCCTGGCCATCGTGTACGTGGTGTGGGGTTCCACCTATCTGGGCATACGCATCGGGCTGGAAGGCATTCCGCCGTTGCTGCTTTCAGCGGTGCGTAACCTGAGTGCCGGCGCCATTTTGCTGGCCTGGCTGCGTTGGCGCGGCGCGCCGTGGCCCACGCTGCGACAGTGGCGTAATGGCGTGATCATCGGCTTTATGATGATGAGCGTCGGCAACGGCTTTGTCTGCGTGGCCGAGCAGTCGGTGCCGTCCGGCATCGCCGCACTGGTGGTAGCCAGTGGGCCCATTTTTTTGCCATCCTGTTTGGCTGGCTGTTTGGCACCCGTCCGCGGGTGATTGAATGGATAGGCGTTGGCTTGGGCTTTGCCGGCGTGGCCTTGCTCAATCTTGATCTGCGCGCCGCAGCCAACCCGGTGGGCGTGATTATCGTGGTCATTGCCGCCGCCAGTTGGTCGTTTGCCACCATCCTGCAGCGACGGCTGGACATGCCGGTCGGCACCTCGGCGGCGGTGCAGATGCTGGGCGGCGGCGCTTGTCTGATCCCGATGGCGGCCATCCATGGCGAAAGCTGGCCCATGCATGTCCCCACGCAAAGCTGGCTGGCGCTGCTCTATCTGATCGTGTTCGGCTCCATCATCACCTATAGCGCGTTTGTCTACGTCATTACGCATTCACGCCCGGCGCTGGCCACCAGCTATGCCTATGTGAACCCCGTGGTGGCGGTGGGCCTGGGCGCGGTGTTTGCGGGCGAACAGGTCAGCTTGCCCTTGGTCCTTGGTATGTTGGTCATTCTGGCCGGCGTGGCGCTGATTGTGCTGGGCCAGCGTAAGACCGCCGGCAACAAGTAAGCACCCACGCCCGATGGCGCTTGTTTTCTGACTGCTGTTTCTATCTATACTCTTGTCATAACAAGGGGGCAGCATGTCACAAGAAGATGACTGGTTAATTGACGACGACGACGCGGCGACTGAAGCGCCTGCGCTGGAGCCTGGAATGTGCTGATCGTCGACGACGAGCCCGACATCCATCACGTCACCCGGCTGGCACTGGCCAATATCAATTTTCTAGGCCGCCCGCTCAATTTGCTGTCTTGTTATTCCGGCAACGAGGCGCTCGATTTTTTTGCGCACGCGGGATGACATCGCGCTGGTCTTGCTCGATGTGGTCATGGAAAGCGAAGACGCTGGCCTGCGCGTCGCGCGTGCCATTCGCGAAGACCTGCGCAACCGGCATATCCGCATTATCTTGCGCACCGGCCAGCCCGGCGTGGCGCCCGAGCGCCAGGTTATCGAAAGCTACGATATCAATGATTACAAAGCCAAAACCGAGCTGACGCGCGACAAGTTGTTCACCGCGGTACTGGGTACGCTGCGCTCGTACAACGACATCATGTTGATCGAGCAGCAAAAAAACGCATGCTCGAGGCCAATCGGCGCGGCCTGCTCAAGGTGATTGATGCGTCCAGCACCATCTTCCAGCAGCAGTCCATCGTGCAATTTGCCCAAGGCGTGCTGGAGCAGCTGCAATCGCTGCTGTTCTTTGAGCAAGAAGCGTTGTTTGTGGTGGTGCATGGCGGAATGGCGGCCTTGTCGACCGATGACGATGTGCGCGTCATCTATGCCACCGGTGGCTACGAACAATATCGCGGCCAGGCCTTATCGACAGTGGAGCATGAGCGCTTTGGCAACAGCATCCGCGCCGCCATCACCACCGAGCAAAGCGTATTCGCGCCCGATCATTTCATCGGCTTTTTTTTCAAATCACAGCACGGGCCGGTCAATCTGCTGATCATTGATGGCCCGGTGGCCCTGTCGCACGCGGATCGTGATCTGGTTGAGCTGTTTTGCCGCAATGTCAGCATCGCCTATGAAAACCTGATGCTGTCGGCGGAAATCGAAAATACCCAGCGCGACATTATTTATCAGCTGTCTGAGGTGGTGGAAACGCGCTCGCAAGATACCGGCAACCATATCCGGCGCATGGCGGAGTACGCCGGTTTGTTGGCGCTCGAGATGGGAATGAGCGAGCAGGATGCCGAAATTATCCGGGCGGCCACACCGCTGCACGATATCGGCAAGGTGGGCATCCCGGACGCCATCCTGCACAAGCCAGGGCCGTTGGATGCCGAAGAGCGCAAGGTGATGGATACGCATTCGGCGCTGGGTTTCGCCATGTTGCGCGATGCACGACCGCGGATTTTGCAGACCGCGGCGATTATTGCGCATCAGCATCATGAACGCTGGGACGGTAGCGGTTATCCGGGTGGGCTGGCGGGCGAGAATATCAATATCGCGGCACGGATTACCGCGCTGGCCGATGTCTACGATGCGTTAACTCAAACCCGCGTGTACAAACAACCGTGGCCGCGCGAGCAGGTACTGGACGCCATCCGCGCCGGCAGCGGCACCCAGTTTGATCCCGCCGTGGTCGACGCCTTCTTCCGGCTGCTGCCGCAATTTGAATCACTGCAAAAAGAAGTCGGGGCATAGGGTGGGTCTGGACCCACCCCTCAAAGTACCTGGACGCGCCAATGTGGCGCGGGATGCAATCGCGCAATTTTCAGCGGCGTAAGACATGCATGTCTGGAAGGTCGGTGACGCCAATTGCGACGGTTCGAGCACATATCTTTGGCGGTGGGTAGACGGGGACGCCGAGTCCCACCCTATGGGTAGCCCATCGCCCGCTGAATAATCAGCCCGCCAAAAAAACACCACCAGCAGCGCCAGCACAAAATACAGCACCCACGTGATCACCCTGATCCAGTAACGATCACGGGTGCGTTGGTATTTAAACGCGGCAAAGCCGATCAAGATCACGGCCAGGATAAACAGCAGCCGGATGAGGGCAAACATGGGCGCTCAGATGGTCAGCGGCGGCAGGGCGTGGAAGGACGAGGGCACTTTGCTGTCGTCATCAAACGTTACCAGCTCAAAGTTGTCCGGATCGGCCAGCAGCTCGCGCAGCAGCTTGTTGTTCATGGCGTGGCCCGATTTGTACCCGGAGAACGACGCAATCAGCGGATGGCCCAGGATATACAGATCACCAATCGCATCCAGCAGTTTGTGCCGCACAAACTCATCATCAAAGCGCAAACCGCCGTCGTTCAGCACACGATATTCGTCGATGACGATGGCGTTATCCATACTGCCGCCGCGCGCCAGGCCGTTCATGCGCATGTATTCCACTTCATGGATAAAGCCGAAGGTGCGCGCGCGCGCGATTTCGCTGATGTAGTTGGTGTTGGCAAAGTCGATGGTGATCGACTGCAAAGATTTCTTGAACGCCGGGTGTTTGAAGTCGATGGTCAGCGCCGCTTTATAGCCATCAAACGGCTCCAGTTTCACCCACTTGTCGCCTTCCACCACATGTACCGGCTGCAACACGCGCACAAAGCGCTTGGGCGCGTTCTGCATCACCACCCCTGCCGATTGCAGCAGATAGATAAATGGTGCGGCCGAGCCGTCCATGATGGGCATTTCGGGGGCGTCGACTTCGACCAGCACGTTATCGATACCGAAACCGGCAAAGGCCGACATCAGGTGCTCGATGGTGCCGACGCGCACGCCGTCCTTGACCAGGGTCGAGGACAAACGTGTGTCGTTGACCAGATCCGGACCGACCTTGAAGCTTTCCGATCCGGGTAAATCAGAGCGGCGGAACACAATGCCGTGCTCAGCGGGCGCCGGCTTCATCACCAGCGTAACGCGCTCGCCGGAATGCAGACCGACGCCGACGGCGCGAACCGTGGATTTCAAAGTGCGTTGCTGAAACATGGAATTCCCCGCCCATTCAAGAATGACAATCGCTAAGGACGCAATTCTAACAGCCCCGGGCAATGGGCTGGATTGATCATCCCAATATCGGCGATTGGTGGAATTTATCCATTTTGATAAATCAATAAAGACAACAGCGCGCGCGCCGGCTTAAAAAAACGCTGGAGACGCGCACAGGCACGGTGCCATTCGGCAACCGTGCCTGCCCCGGGTCAGGGGGTAGAGCTTTACAGCGATAGCGGAATAATCAGTCTGCCTGACGACGCAGGAAGGCCGGGATATCCATATCGATGTTGTTCAGCGCCGGGCGAGCAGCCGGGGCATCGGCGGTCTCGCTGGCACTGCCGCCGCGACGCGTACGCCAGATGGCGGGCGTGTCGTAGTCTTCGGCGTTAAAGCCATGTTGTCGGTGCCGGTGCGTTGTTGCTGGCCGCCTTGCACCACTTTCAGCTTGTTGTTGTTTGACTCGCGTGCGCCAAGGCCGGTGGCGATCAGCGTAATGCGGATCTGGTCGCCCAGCTTTCGTCGTACACCACGCCATGCTTGACCTGGGCATCGTCGGCCACGTGGGCGTTGATGATTTCCAGCGACTGGCGGATTTCGCTCTTCTTCAGCGTAGTACGGCTGGCGCTGAAGTTCACCAGCACGCCGCGCGCACCGTTGAAGTTGATGTTGTCCAGCAGCGGGCTGCGGATGGCTTCCTCAGTAGCAACCACGGCGCGATCGGCACCGCTGGCGGTGGCCGAACCCATCATGGCCATGCCCATTTCACGCATCACCGTTTTCACGTCGGCAAAGTCGACGTTGATCAGGCCCGGGTAATTGATGATTTCAACAATCGAACCCACGGCGCTGCGCAGGACGTCATCGGCGGCGCGGAAGGCTTCGTCGATGGTGACATCTTCGCCCAGCACTTCTTCCAGCTTCTGGTTGGATACCACGATCAGCGAATCGACAAACTTGGCCAGTTCGTCGATACCAACCTGTGCCACTTTCTGGCGCATGCCTTCATCGATGCCCGGCTTGGTGACCACGCCGACGGTCAGAATGCCTTTCTCGCGCGCCACTTGTGCAATCACAGGGGCAGCGCCGGTACCGGTGCCACCGCCCATGCCGGCGGTAATAAACAGCAGATCAGCGCCTTCAATCAGATCGGCGATATGGTCGCGATCTTCTTCGGCGGCCTGACGACCAATATCCGGATTGCAACCGGCGCCAAAACCACGGGTGAGCTCAGCACCCAGCTGAACTACGTGGTCGGCGCGTGCCAGCTTCAATACTTGCGCATCGGTGTTGGCCGAAATGAACTGAACGCCTTGCATGGCGTTGTCGATCATGTTGTTGATGGCGTTACAACCGGCGCCGCCAACCCCAATGACCTTGATGTTAACGAGGTGTGCAACCTCTTGAACTTCAAACGTAAGTGCCATCTGAATATCTCCTCTGACCCTGCATGACTGACCCGGAATTCCAACTGCAAATTACGGAAAAAAAAGGTTGATAAATGCCCGTTTTTTGCTTCGACTACTTTTATTTTCTTAAGCGTGTACTGCGTGTTCCCTGCCTGGACCAAGCTGCCGTCCTGACATCAGAAATTGTTCTGGAACCACGATTTCATGCGGCCCAACATATCGCCGAACGAGCCATCTTTGGCACGGCCGACCGGGTTCTTGATGTACTGCTCGCGGGCGATCAACAGCAGACCTACCGCGGTGCTGAAGCGCGGGTTCTTCACCACTTCAGCCAGACCACCGACGTACTTGGGATGCCCCAGGCGCACCGGCATATGGAAAATCTCTTCACCCAGCTCCACCATCCCCGGCATCAGCGCCGCACCGCCGGTAATGACGATGCCGCTGGAAAGCCGGTCTTCAAAGCCGGCGCGACGCAGTTCGGCCTGCACCAGGCTGTACAACTCTTCCACGCGCGGCTCCACCACTTCGGCCAGCGTATGGCGGCTCATCTGGCGCAGCCCGCGTTCGCCCACGCCCGGCACTTCGATCATTTGCTGCGGATCGGTCATATGGCGCAACGCCACGCCGTATTGCAGCTTGATGGTCTCGGCCTCACCGGTCGGGGTGCGCAGCGCCATGGCGATGTCGTTGGTGATCTGGTCACCGGCAATGGGGATGACCGCGGTATGGCGGATGGCGCCATTGATAAACACCGAGATATCCGTGGTGCCGCCGCCGATATCCACCAGACACACGCCCAGTTCTTTTTTCGTCTTCGGTCAGCACGGCATAGGCCGACGCCAGCGGCTGCAACACCACTTCGGCAATTTCCAGGCCGCAGCGACGCACGCACTTGGTGATGTTCTGCACCGCCGAAACCGCGCCAGTGACGATGTGCACGCGCACTTCCAGCCGCACGCCGGACATACCCAGCGGCTCTTTGACGTCTTCCTGGCCGTCGATGATGTATTCCTGCGCCAGGATGTGCAGCACCTGGTGGTCGGTTGGAATATTCACCGCGCTGGCGGTCTCGATCACGCGGTCCATATCAGCCTGCGTGACTTCCTTGTCCTTGATGGCGACCATGCCGTGCGAGTTGATGCCCTTGATGTGGCTGCCGGCGATGCCGGTGTAGACCTCGCGGATTTTGCAGTCCGCCATCAATTCAGCTTCACCCAGCGCCGACTGGATGGCATTCACCGTTTTCTCGATGTCCACCACCACGCCACGCTTCAGACCTTTGGACGCGGCCGAACCCAGACCGACCACATTGAGTGATCCGTCGTCCTGGATTTCGGCCACCACCGCCACCACTTTGCTGGTGCCGATATCGAGGCCCACGATGAGGTTTTTTGGTATCCCTGGTCACTGACAACCTCTTTGCAATCTTTGATCCATCACATTCATAAACAGCCGGGCTGGCTCTCTCAAATACTCACTCGACCCGGTTGTGCCTTACGCCGGTGCTACCTTGGCGCCTTTGGCGGGCGGTGCGGGCTTGTAGCCAGGCAACCGCACGGCAAAGCCGTTGGGATAGCGCAAATCTACATAGGCAAACGGCTGGGTCTCGCCCAGTCGCGCCAACGAACCCGGCCATGCGCCGGCGAAGCGCGCAACCCGGTCCATCACTTCATTACGACCCACCTCGACAATCACTTGCCGGTCCAGCTCAAAGCGCCACGCGCGGCGGTCAGATAACCACACATGCGTGGGATGTTTGCCGATGGGCGCCAATGCCTGCTTCAGCTGGCCATAGCCGTCCACCATCAGTTTTTTCTGTGCCCTCCGGGCCTTCCAGCACCGGTAGCTGATCATTGCTGGCGGCATCAAAGCGCTCGCCATAGTTGTTCAACAACGCCACCGAACCCCAACGCGCAATGGCGTGTTGTTCTTCGATATTCACTTCCAGCCGGTCGGGCCAGCGCCGGCGCACGCTCACCTGGCGCACCCACGGCAGCTTTTCAAATGCCTGCCGCGTCTTGTCCAGATCCAGCGTAAAAAAAACGTGCCCTTCAGATCGTTACGGATTACGTACTGCAACTGCTCGCGGGTGACGTGGGCCAGGTCGCCATCCACCTTGATGCGCTTGACCGGAAACAACGGCGAATGCACGCCCAGAAACACCAGCGAATAAAACAACAGCAACACCGCCAGCGCCGTCAGCAGGTTGGCAAACCACATCAGCAGTTGCGGCTTATCCCACATGCTTAAGCGTTTCCTTCCAGCGTGGTGGCCAGAATATCCACCACCAGGTCTTCGTAACTGATGCCAACCTGGCGGGCCGAAATCGGAAACAGACTGTGGCTGGTCATGCCCGGCGCGGTATTCACTTCCAGCAAATAATGCTGACCAGCTTCATCCATCAAAAAGTCGACACGGCTCCAGCCTTTGCAGCCAATTACATTGAACGCCGTCAGCACATCGCGGCTGATGCGCGCTTCCTGCTCGGCGCTCAAGCCACACGGGCAGCGATACACCGTGTCGTCGCGGAAATACTTGGCCTGGTAGTCATAAAACTCGGTGGCCGGTTCGATCTTCACAAACGGCAGCACGCGCTGGCCCAGCACCGAGGCGGTGTATTCGCCGCCACCGACAAACTGTTCGGCCAGCACCAGGCGGTCGTACTTGCGTGCCTCGGCAAAGGCCGCCGCCAGTTCGCCCGGCTGCTTGACCTTGATCACGCCCACGCTGCTGCCTTCCGACGCCGGTTTTACAAACAGCGGCAGGCCCAGCTTTTTTTTCCACGGCGGCAAAGTCGGTCTGCTCGTCGATCAGCTCAAAATCAGGGATAGGCAAGCCCATGGCTTTCCAGATCAGCTTGGTGCGCAGCTTGTCCATGCCGATGGCCGAACCCATCACGCCGGGGCCGGTATACGGCACGCCCAACACTTCCAGCGCGCCTTGTACCGTGCCGTCTTCGCCAAACGGGCCATGCAGAATCAAAAAAAAGGCGCGGTCGTAACCTTCGTCTTTCAGCGCCTGCAACGGCTTTTCGGCCGGATCAAACTTGTGCGCGTCCACACCTTTGCTTTGCAAGGCGGCGAGCACGCCCGTGCCGCTCATCAACGAGACTTCGCGCTCGCTGGAGTTGCCGCCCATTACTACCGCTACTTTTCCGAATTGCTTCATCGTCCGGTTCTCATTGCTGCGCCAGCTTGCCGGGGACCGCCCCGATCGAGCCCGCGCCCATGGTGATTACAACGTCGCCATCCTGCGCCGCCGCCAGAATCGCCTGCGGCATATCCAGGATGTCTTCAACAAATACAGGTTCCACTTTGCCCGCTACGCGCAAAGCGCGGCTCAAGCTGCGGCTGTCGGCGGCAACGATGCGCGGCTCGCCGGCGGCATACACCTCGGCCAGCAACAGACCATCGACGGTCGACAGCACTTTGACGAAATCCTCAAAGCAATCACGCGTCCGGGTATAGCGATGCGGCTGGAACGCCAGGATCAAACGGCGGCCAGGAAACGCGCCGCGCGCAGCGGCCAAGGTGGCGGCCATTTCCACCGGGTGATGTCCGTAGTCATCCACCAGGGTAAAGCTGCCGCGGGCGTTGCCATCTGCCGCGGGCGGCAACGCCACCTCGCCATAACGCTGAAAGCGGCGGCCCACACCGGTAAAGCCCGCCAGCGCTTGCTGGATGCTGCATTCGCTGGCGCTACCTCCAGACCAATACCGATCGCGGCCAGCGCGTTCAGCACGTTGTGACGGCCCGGCATATTCAGCGTGATTGGAATGCGTTTGGTTTCGCCGTTTTCCCATACCGCATCAAACTGCATGCGACCGCCATCGGCGACAATGTTTTCGGCACGCAAAGTGGCGTCGGGGCTGGTGCCATAGGTGGTAATCGGGCTGGTCACTTCCGGCAGGATGGCGCGCACATGCGGATCATCAATGCACAGCACGGCGCGGCCGTAGAACGGCAGATGGCGCAGAAAATCGACGAACGCGCCTTTGAGCTTGCCGAAATCATGTTCGTACGTGTCCATGTGATCGGCATCGATGTTGGTCACCACCGAGATCACAGGGTTCAGATATAAAAACGAAGCATCCGATTCATCGGCTTCGGCCACCAGAAAATCACCCTGGCCCAGACCGGCATTGCTGCCCGCCGAATGCAGCCGGCCACCGATCACAAAGGTGGGATCAAGCCCGGCCGCTTGCAGCACGCAGGCGGTCAGGCTGGTGGTGGTGGTTTTGCCGTGCGTACCCGCGATGGCGATGCCCTGCTTCAGCCGCATCAGCTCGGCCAGCATCATGGCGCGCGGCACCACCGGCACCTTGGCCTCACGCGCGGCCATGACTTCCGGGTTCTGTTCATTGACGGCGCTGGAGATAACGACCACGTCCGCGCCTTTGATGTAATCCGCCGCATGGCCCTGATGCACGATGCACCGGCGTTGGCCAGGCGTTGCGTGGTGGCGTTGCTGCCCAGGTCCGAACCGCTGACCTCAAAACCCAGGTTAAGCAGAACCTCAGCGATGCCGGACATGCCGACGCCACCGATGCCCACAAAATGGATGTGTTTGACTTTGTGTTTCATGCTGCCAGTTCCTCTAACACCCGCACCACCTGTTGGGTAGCGTCAGGACGCGCCAGCGTGCGGGCACTTCGGCCATACGCAGGCAATCAGCGCGGTTTGTCTGTTGCAACAACGCGGCCAGCCGCGCTGCGGTTAAATCGGTTTGCGCGATCAAGCTGCCGGCACCGGCATCGCTCAAATAACGTGCGTTACCGGTCTGGTGGTCATCCACCGCGCTGGGGTACGGCACCAGCACGCTGGCGGCGCCGACGCAGGCCAGCTCGGACACGGTGAGCGCCCCGGCGCGGCAGATCACCAGATCGGCCTCGGCGTAAGCGCTGGCCATATCGGCGATAAACGCCACGCAATCGGCCTGCACACCCGCTGCGGCGTAATTGGCGCGCAACGTTTCAATATTCTTTTCGCCCGCTTGGTGAATCACGCTGGGGCGTTGTTCCGGGCTCAGCAAGGCCAGCGCCTGCGGCACTTCGCTGTTGAACACTTGCGCGCCCAGGCTGCCGCCCACCACCAGTACTTTCAGCGGCCCGCTCCGACCGGCAAAACGCGCGGCCGGTTCCGCCACATCAAGGATCGCGCCACGCACCGGGTTGCCGATGCAGGCGCGGTTTTCGCCCGCAGCAAAGGCGCCGGGGAAGGCAAACAACACGCGGTTGGCGATGCGCGCCAGCGTCTTGTTGGTTAAACCGGCCACCGAGTTCTGTTCGTGGATGACCAGCGGCAGCCACATCAAGCGTGTGGCCAAGCCGCCAGCAAAGCCGGTAAAGCCGCCAAAGCCGATCGACACATCGGGCCGGAAACGGAAGATAACCACCACCGCCTGCAGCAGCGCGCGCAATTGCACCCACGGCTGGATCAGTTTCTTCAGCAAGCCCTTGCCGCGCACGCCGGTGATCTTGAGCGTTTCCAGCGGAATGCCATGCTGCGGCACGATGCGGGTTTCCATGGCACCACTCGCGCCCAGCCACACCACCTCCCAGCCTTGCTGGCGCACAGCATCCGCCACCGCCAAAGCCGGGAAAATATGGCCGCCCGTGCCGCCTGCCATCACCAATAACGTGCGTTTACTCACGGCGCACCCCACGGATCAGCTGACGGTTTTCAAAATCGACGCGCAGCAATACGCCCAGCGCCAGCAGATTGGCCACGATGCCGGAGCCGCCAAAGCTCAGCAGCGGCAAGGTCAGACCCTTGGTGGGCATCAGGCCCATATTCACGCCGATATTGATAACCGACTGCACCGCAAACCAGATGCCGATGCCTTGCGCCACCAGCGCCTGATAAGCACGGTCGAGCTTGGCCGCCTGCACGCCAATCAAAAAATGCGCGCAGCACGAGGAAAGCAAACATCAGCACCACGCTGGCCACGCCAATAAAACCCAGCTCTTCGGCGATGATGGCCATCAAGAAGTCGGTATGCGCTTCGGGCAGATACGACAGTTTTTTTTCCACGCTGGCGCCGAGGCCCACGCCGGTCCATTCGCCACGGCCAAACGCGATCAGCGAGTGGCTGAGCTGATAGCCTTTGCCGAACGGATCTTTCCACGGGTCCAGAAAGCCCAGTACGCGCTGCATGCGGTAGGGCGAGCTGACCACCAAGCCGACGAAACCGGCGGCCAGCGCCACGATCAGGCCCGCAAACAAGCGCCAGTTAAAGCCACCAAGGAACAGCAGGCCCATGGTGATGGCGGTAATCACGGCGAAGGCGCCGAAGTCCGGCTCCAGCAGCAGCAAGCTACCCACCACCAACATCACCACCAGCATCGGCAACAGACCGCGGGTAATGCTCTCGATCAGCTTGCCGCCCATAAACGCGGCTTTGCGCACGGTGTAATCGGCGGCGTACAGCGGCACCACAAACTTCATGATTTCGGACGGTTGCAGGTTGATGACCACAAGGGACAACCAGCGGCGGCTGCCGTTCACTTCGCGGCCGATCCCGGGGACCAGCACCACACCCAGCAACAACACGCCCAGGATAAACAGCGCTGGCGCGTACTGCTGCCACGTCTTGGTCGAGATATTGAAGGCGATAAAGCCGCCGATCAGCCCCACCACCAGAAAGATCACGTGGCGGGTGACGTAATAGGTGGAGCGAAAACCGGTGTCTTTATCCACTTCAGCCTGGGCGATCGAGGCGGAATACACCATCACCAGCCAAAGGCGAGCAGCAGCAGCGTGCACCACAGCAGCGCCTTGTCATAAGACGCCATGCTGGGTCGAACGCGCTTGAGGGCCTGGTAGAAAATGTGTTTCACGCCGATGCTCCGGCACGCGCTTTGACCGCGGCGATAAACACGTCGGCGCGGTGCTTGTAGTTGCGGAACATATCCAGGCTGGCGCAGGCCGGCGACAGCAGCACGGCGTCGCCCGGTTGCGCCAGGTTGGCGGCGATATCGACGGCCATTTCCAGCGTCGGCACTTGCAGCACCGGCAGGAAGCTTCGTCGTCATCATCTTCGTCATCACCAATCGCGATATACGGTGAGGACGCGTCGTTGAGCACTTGCGCCAGGATAGGCGCATCGCGGCCGATCAGCACCACGGCGCGGCAGACGCGTTCGCAGGCAGGCAGCAAGGGGCGGAAATCCTGGCCTTTGCCGTCGCCACCGGCGATCAACACCACCGGCTGCGTCATGCCTTTCAGCGCCGCTTCGGTGGCGCCGACATTGGTGCCTTTGGAATCGTCGTAATAGGTCACGCCGTCGATTTCGGCGACGAACTCAACGCGGTGCGGCAAGCCTTTGAAGGACTTGAGTGCAGCCACCAGCGGACCAGTCGGCAGGCCAATCGCGCGGCACAGCGCCACGGCGGCCAGCGCATTGACGGCGTTATGCAAACCGGCCACCGGCAGCTCATCGGCGCGCAGCAATTCAAAATCGCCGCAGCGCAGGCTGGTGCTTTCGCTGACATCGACCAGACCGTATTCGCTGCCGTTACGCGGTGCATCGGCGCCAAACCAGACCACATTGCGGCCCGCCACGGCCATGCCGCGGCACCTGCCGTCTTCCCGATTCAACACCATGCTGCCCAGGCCGTTGAACACACGCGCTTGGTGGCGGCGTAGTCGGCCATGCCGCTGTAGCGGTCCAGATGGTCTTCGGTCACGTTAAGCACGGTGGCGGCATCGGCTTGCAGCGAGAACGTGGTCTCCAGCTGAAAGCTCGACAGCTCCAGTACAAACACATCGGGCAGGCTGCCTTTGTCTTGCCATTGCGCTAGCGCGTCCAGCACCGGCAAGCCGATGTTGCCCGCTACCACAGTCTTCAGGCCGGCGGCTTCGCACATCTTGCCGACCATGGTGGTGACGGTGGATTTGCCGTTGGAACCGGTAATGGCAATCACCTTGGCCGGGCTGCCCGCAATGGCCTGGGCAAACACTTCGATATCCCCGATTGCGGGTATGCCACGGGCCACGGCAGCAGCCACGTTGGGTTCGGCCAAAGGCACGCCGGGGCTAAGGACGAGCACATCGGCATCGGCAAACGTGGCAGCGCTAAATGCGCCCAGCCGCGTTTGCACAGCGGGCAACGCGGCTTTAAGCGCATCCAGGTTGCGCGGGGCGGTG